>CALDOC010000191.1 GCA_937914675.1 uncultured Sulfurimonas sp. | reverse complement strand
TTTAAAGAGATTACTTTTTGAAAACTGGTATAACGTTGTGAAACTGGACAGATAACTCTTCAAGCGAACGTGGGAAGCGTATCATTTGAGGGTATTGATGGAATTACTTTAAGTAGTAGCGATTTAAAAGTAAACGTCAACCGAGCCGCCGGAGACGCGTCTTTAGTCGACTACGTCGCGAAAAATCTAGAAGTAACTACAAGCACAACTACTACACTGACTTTAGATATTGATGGACAAAGAGGCGAACTCCTTGAAGCGTCGGGAACGTTAAATATCAACGTTTATGACTTCTTCACCATAGAGGGTGGCTTCGCGTTAGAGAAATCCACAAAAATGGTAACTCTGAGTGATGGAAGCGTCATTCAAACTGACTTCTTAAGTTTGGGCGCGGTGGGCGTAAGCGCCTTCGCCGGACTTAACGGTGGCGGCGTCAACGCGCTTGGACTCGAACTCTCGGCAGTTGATTTCGCCTTGGCTTTTTACGTCAATCAAGCCGACGTAAGCAAAAAATACGCTTCATTGCAAGCGAGCGCCGCGGAGATTTCTTTCGTAGGTTTAGCCGAAGTGACCATGGCGGGAAGCGATCTTAAGATAGAGATAAATCAAGCGGACGCGAGTGGATTCGTAATCGACTACGCCGCGCAAAGCGTAGAAGTAACGGTAGCGACAAATGAGATAATCACCTTGGACATGGACGGCCAAAGAGGAGAACTTCTTCAAGCTTCTGGAACGCTAAACGTCAACGTATATAACTTCTTTTCACTCGATGGAGGCTTTGGACTTGAGAAGTCCACGAAGCAAGTGACGTTGAGCGACTCTGAAGTGATAAGCGTTGACATGTTGAGCGTTGGAGCTAGCGACGTTACCGCTTTCGCCGGACTCAACGGTGGGAAAAGTAACGCTATCGGTCTTTCACTCTCACAACTCTCATTTGCTCTAGCTCTCATGAGTGACAAAAGTAATAGCGCTAGAAAATTTACAGCACTCCAAGCAACAGCGGGAAGCGTTGGTTTTATAGGCGTAGATGGCATAACAATCTCATCAGATACGGTAGAGGTAAAAATCAACCAAAGCAACACGAACGACGTCGTAGATTTTGCGACTTCACCATTAGATATTGTAGTAGGAACAGGAACTACCATCACTTTAGACATGGACGGCAGCGTTGGAAAGTATCTCGAGGCTACTGGAAACTTTAACGTAAATATATTTAACTTCTTTAGCGTCAGTGGTGGATTCGCTATAGAAAAAACAAGCGATACGGTTACCCTTGACGACGCGAGCGACGTAGACGTCGATTTGCTTACGTTAGGCGCTTCTGGAGTTGAAGCGTTTGTTGGAATCAACGGCGGCTCCGCTGACGCTTTGGGATTAGCGGCGAGTGACGTGAATTTCGCTCTCGCCCTTATGTCGGATAAAACAGAGGGAAGTAGCAGAACTTGGACGTCGCTTCAAGCAACAGTGGGTAGCGTCTCTTTTGTTGGTATTAAAGATATAACGCTCATTGGAAGTAACTTAAACGTTGAAATCAACAGAAGTTCAACCGCACTCTATGTTGATTATGGCATTAATGATTTAAGCGTTAAAACTGGAGTTGATTCCACTATGGCGTTTACTATGGATGGCTCACTCAAAGAGCTCACAAGAGTAAGTGGCGACTTAAATATTCATCTCTATAACTTCTTTAGTCTTGATGGCAGTTTCGCGATAGAGAAAAAAGTAACACAAGTGACACTCTCAGACGATAGCGTGATAGATGTTGATATGCTCACTATTGGTGGTATTAACGTTGGAGCCTTTGTCGGGATGAATGGCGGGAGCAGCGACGCTTTTGGTCTAACGCTTAGCGACGCGAGTTTCGCCTTGGTTCTTGCAAGCAATCAAGCAAACAGAGATAAATATACTTCACTTCAAGCTTCAGCACAGCAAGTGAGTTTCGTTGGCGTCGATGGTTTGACCATGAACGCGACAAACCTTAGCGTAGCCATAAATCAGAACTCAAATGAATCAAACTTGGTGGTGGATTATCAAAAACAAGCCCTAGACGTCATCGTCTCATCAAGTGAAACTTTTACTATAGATATAGATGGAAGCAAAGGTGAACTTATCCAAGCGGCGGGTGATTTAGAGATAAATCTTTTTGACTTCTTCGCAGTAAATGGTAGCTTTGGGTTTGAGAAATCCACGCAAGACGTGACTCTTAGCGATGGTGAGACCATCACCGTGGACATGATGACCATAGGAGCTAGCGACGTCAACGCTTTCGCTGGAATCAACTACGCGAAAGCTGGAGCGATTGGTCTTAACATGGGGACTCTTAGTTTTGGTTTAGCTCTTATGAGCGATAAAAAAGACGCAAGTAAAAAGTATACTTCACTTCAAGCGACGGCCGCAAATGCCGACTTTATTGGAGTGGACGGCTTGGTCATAAGCGCAGATACGCTCTCTGTATACGTAAATCAAGGCGTGGCGGTTGGTGCGATACCAGCATCCACCACAACTGCAAACACAATTTTAGATTTGAATATTTACAAAGACACCATAGGTTCAATCACGCTGGCGTATAATGGTTCGAGTTCTGTTTTTGAAGTGACTCCGATAGACGCTGACGCGACGCTTATAACAAAGATAACAACCGCTTTTGAAAATCTCAGTGGCGTTGGGAGTGGAAACGTTTCGGTGAGCGGTAATGGTTATAGTGGATTTAAAGTAGAGTTTATTGGTGCCTTGAGCGCAACAGACGTAAATGGCGTGAGCGTCACTACAACAGCCCCAACAGCTACTACTAGCGTTACGCAAATCTTATCTTCACAACAAGGCGTAGATGAGATAAGTAGATTAATCGTAGAGATACCAAGACAGACGCCATCTCCAATAGCTATTGAACTATATACTCTAAGCACTATTACAACTGGAGTTAATGAAGTTAAATCACTCATTTTTGATAAACCATATAGCTCAAAAGGTACTTATGACATTACTATAGGTTCAAAGACGCAAACTGTCACGTTTGTCACAGGTGGCGCGACATTAAATAATGAGACAAATATTAAAAACGCGTTTGCAACACTCCTCAATACTTACTCTTCAAATATAAAAGTAAAATTTGATGGAAGCTATGGCGCGGGACATAAATATGACATTACTTTCATAAATGGGTTAGCAAATACAGATATGGCAGACGTCTCAACAGATAGCTCAGGACTCAGTACTGGAACTGTAACTCCAATTACTAAAGTTCAAGGAGAGTTACAAGGAAAAGAGACGCAACATTTTAAACTCTCAACGAATGCAACTGGAACTTATAATCTATCTTTAACATATAATGGAACAACATACACTACCGCAGAGTTGGCGTTTAACGCGGACGCTCTTGCAATTCAAACGGCACTTAATAGTGCCATTGCCATCTCAGGCGCAGATATAAGCGTTGTACCAACAGCTGGCGTCGCAGACGCGTATGACATAACTTTTGGTGGAACTTTCGATGGCGTAGACGTCGACTTGCTCTCTGTAAAGACGACGCCTGACGCCATCGCTCCATCGGGCAGTTTCACTTTAGGCTTTTTAAATGATACACAAACAGTCGCCTATAGTAGTGACGCTACAGTTTTAGCGGCAAATATTCAAGCAGCGTTAGAAGCGACCAATGAGATAGGAACGGGTAACGTAATAGTTAGTTTTGACAGCGTCAACTCAACGTCGACTAAGCTGAACTTTTTACTGACAAACGTCGGCTCTCTCTCTAAAACGGACGTAAACGACAAATACTCAATAGACGCGACGAGTTTAAATTTGGCGAACGTAAACATCTACTACGACGTTGAAGGCTACGCGGACGTCAGTGAAAAACAAAGAGTGGTCATAAACGCTCAAGCGACTGAGGGAACATTTACTCTATCTCTTACGCATGCGGGGAGTACGTATACAACGTCAGAGATTGATTTTAACGCGACGAAAGAGCAAGCGCAAACTCTCATAAACGCGGCCTTTACAATTACGGACGCGACGATAGAGGTTACGGAGTTTAATGGTTCCACTTTAGAAATTAAGTTTGGCGGCTCTTTGTCGGGCAGCGACGTCGCTGATTTAGTCGTCTCTGCAACGCCAAAGATAAGCGAAGCGACTTTAGAAAAAACTCAAGCTGGCTTTAGTCAAACTATCACCGCGCAAGCAGCTACAACAATTGTCGTAGATTACTCAACAAACAATTTAGATGTTTTAGCGGGAACAGATGCCTATGTTACTTTAGATATGGATGGAGCTCATGGTGAATACCTTCAAGTTAATGCGAATTTTGACATAAATATATTTGATTTTGTAACTCTCAATGGCTCTTTCGCAGTTGAAAAATCAACACAAACCATGACTCTCAATGACTCTACGGCAATAGAAGCGGATATTTTAGCAATCGGCGCAAACAGTGTGAATCTATTTGCTGGTGTCAATGGTGGAAGTTCAAATGAACTTGGTGTTAAAGTCAGTGGAATTGATGCCGCTTTAGCGATTATAAGTGAAAAGGGAGCCACTGCGACTCCTCGTCAATGGGTGGCTTTTTCATCTCATATTGAGACAGCTACATTCGTGGAAAACATAGACTCTTTTGACATGACGCTAAGCAACATAGACGTTCTCATCAACAAAAGCGCAAGCGACGCGACCGTAGTCGATTTTTCTTTAACAAATTTTGAGGTCGTCACGGGTCCAGCTTCAACGACAACTTTTAGCATGAGCGGTGAAAGTTTGGCTCTCTCTGGAGAGTTGTCATTGCGTTATGCGGATTACGTTAGCGTAGAGGGCGGATTCTCTTACGAAAAATCTCAAAAAGTCATGACGCTCAGTGACTCCAGCGACGTTACGGTTGACGTTTTGGCGTTTGGCGCGTCGAACGTGACCGCTTTCGCTGGTGTTGGCTCGGTTGGTCTGCAACTGCAAAACGTGACTTTTGGACTAGCGTTTTTAAGCGACAGAGCTTCAAACAATCAATGGACGTCCATTTTGGCTTCGGCCACCTCTGTCAGTTTCGTTGGAATTGAGGGCGTCACCATAGAAGCGACGGCCTTTGACCTAAAAGTAAACACTGAGGCCAATGGACTCGCCATCGATTACGCGGCGAGCGCCAATAGCGTCAACATAGGAACCATCACGCTAGATTTCACTGAAAAAACGCTTGAAGTCGCGGGCGCGGTGGACGTGAACTTGTTTGACTTTTTTAGCGTAAGCGGAAACTTCTCTTTTGAGAAATCAACAACAACGGTAGACCTCTCAGATGGTACAACAGGCGTTGGGGTAGACACCATGACAATCGCCGCTTTTGACGTCAACGCCTTTGTCGGCATGAACGGTGGCTCGGCGAAAGAAGTTGGTTTTGTTTTGGCGAGTACGAATTTCGCCTACATGATAGCGAGTGAAAAGACGGGAGACAAAAGAGTCTGGTCGTCTCTAAGAGCAAGTGTTGGTACAGTTGGTTTTAAAGGAATGGACAGACTTGAAATCACTGGTAACGATATTGATATCAGCGTCAACAAAGGCGCGCTCGATAGTAGTTCAAATACGACCGTCATAGATTACGCGACAACTCTTTTTTCCGTAACGTCTCCTCTAAGCGCAACTACGATTAGTTTTGACATGGATGGAGCCGATGGAGCCTATCTCTCTTTATCTGGAACGCTGAAGTTAAACCTTTTTGGTTTTATAAAGTCCACAAACACGTTCACAATCACGCAAAAATTAGAGGTGTTGAAACTCTCCAATGGCGACTCCGTTAACGTGGTCATGATGACTTTCGCGAAATCAAACGTCAACGCCAAAGTGGGTCTTGGCGACATCGGCTTCGCCATAGACAATTTAGATTTTGGCTTGGCCATCATGAGTGACGGCACTCGTGGCTGGGCGTCTTTAGGCGCAGTCGCGGAGTCTATATCTTTTGAGGGTATTGAGGGCGTGACACTCAGTACAAATGGTTTAGACGTAGTCATAAACACGGGAGCTTTCTCTTTAGGGAGTGGCGGCGTTGTTTATGATAGTAGCCTCTCTATAGATTTCTCTTCAAAAAGTTTGAAACTCTCAGACACCATCACGTTGGACAGCGCGAGTGAACTCTATAAAGTCTCTGGAAGTTTAGAGTTAAGTCTATTTGGATTTTTTACCATTAACGGCAACTTCGCTTTTGAAAAATCAAACGTAAATATTGATTTGGTTGAGAATAACGAACATATTAATGTAGATATGCTTAGCATGAGTGCGAATAACGTTGATGCGTTTTTAGGCGTCAAAGGCGTTGGTTTTGAATTAACTGGCGTTAACTTTGCGATGGTGTTCATAAATGAAACCGCTGGTTCAAGAAACTGGACACTCTTAAAAGCGACTGCCTCTCAAGCGGCTTTGGTGGGCGTACCATATCTAACGGCAGAGGGAAATAATATCAATGTACTTTTGTTACAATCCTCCGCAAACACTTCTGCTATAAACTTTTCAAGAACAAATCTCGTCATAGGAAACACGACGTTCTCTGAGAATCAAGCAAATATCATGGCGGTAGAGGCTGATTTCAACATTGACGTGTTTGGTCTTTTTGACATAGTTGACAGACTCTCTTTTGAGTTTGAATTTCAAGCTGTTAATTTTGCCGATGGAAGCAGTGCAAGAGTCTCTATCTTTACTCTGGGAGGTGCTAATGATGGCTTCTTCGCTGGTATCAATAAGGGTAAAGATAACGCTTTTGGATTTGATTTTACTGATGTAGGATTTGGTTTAGCCTTGGCTGTTGAAGCGAGTAATCCTAGTAACTACTGGGTAACAGCACAAGCAAAAGCAGACAAAGTAGAGTTTGTCGGCTCAGATGATTTTGAAGTAAAAGTAGCAGATGCCCAGATAGTCGTCAATAGAGCCTCAAGTGATGGGAGAGTTATTGATTACTCGCAAAACAATCTACAAATATCAGCAGGTGTGAGCCTTAACGGCGTTGCAACAAGTAAAAGCAAAGCATTTACGCTCGATGCTAGAGGTACTGAAACACTCGGCATAGATGTTGGTCAAGCGCTTATTAGAATCAGTAGCTATGTATCACTACAGGGTTCATTCTCATTTCAAAAAGGTGGTGATGAAGTAGTAGTAACGGTAAACACTGGCTTTGGAGATATTGGTAAAATCGCGGGCGTCATCAGTGGTTTTGATAATATTTTAAACGACATATCCGCGCTAGGCGGTGGCGTCTCTTTTTCTTCTGACTACTCAACGCTCAGCGGTGTAACAGTTTCGACCATGACAATTGGCGCTTCAAATATTGAGCTTTTTGTTGGCGTCGGCGGTCCTTACAAACAAGATTTCAACTGGGATGAAGATAGTAACGGCGATGGCGATAACTATAACGATTGGTACTACGATAGCGGCGCGACGGGTTTAGTTTTAGAAAATGTCGATTTTGGCATGGCTGTCATGAAGACTCAAACAGCAGTTCTTGACAAACTTATAAGCGGGTTCACGGCTATCTCCGTAACAGCGCAAAGAGTTGGAATTGTAGGTTTTAGCGAAGATATCAATGGCAATGGCATTACAGATAACTACTCTGTAGAGGATTTAAATAGCAACGGCGTCTTAGATGATGGTGAAGACAAAAATGGCGACGGCGTTTTAACCTTTATAAGCGAAGATAGCAATAGCAATGGAAAATTAGATTCAAAGTTCTTATTTGAGGGTAAAGATATTACCTTTAAATTTAACAATGGCAAAAAATGGGCTGGTTTAATCGGACCCGCGACCATCAACTTTAAAGAGAGTTTTAAAGATTTTACAGAAGATACAAATGGTAATGGCGTTTTAGATTTAGGGGAAGATAGAAACTTGGACGGCGTCATAAACACGCAAGCTTTTGTAATTGCTAGCGGCGGTAATAGTGCTGTCTATCTTGACTTTGAATCACAGATTTTAGAAGTAGACGTTGGACTTGCTCAAATTCAAGTTTCAGACTTTTTGTACCTTCGCGGCGGTTTCAAGTTTTCAATGCAATCGAATCTTAACGTGGTGGTAAACGGCGGCGATTTCGCTCCCGTGATGAATCTGCTTAAATCAGGCGACGACGCGACTTTAAGAGATGACCAAATTCGAATGAACGTTGACGGCATCAGCCTCGCGGCTACAAATCTTTATGGTTTTGTGGGGATTGGTGGCGCGCCTTGGCAAGATTTGGACCAAGATGGAGAGATAACCGGCGAGGCGGAAAAATGGGCGAATACAAACGCGCAAGGCGTCGCCATTTTAGACGCGGATATCGCCATGGCGCTCATGCGACCGAGCTTAGCGCAAATTCCAGGCGTTGGAGCCGTTTTGCCGAAGTTTATTTCTTTAAAAGTAAACATTGATTACGCGGGGCTTATCGGTTTAGAAGATATCGTAACGGCAAATTTGCAAGATATTCAAGTAAATATAAACACTTCAGTTATTCCCGGATTGCCACCGGTTGGGGCGCTTCTTTTGGCTCTTCCAAACATTGACTACATAGCGAGTTTCGCGGGCGAAGACGCCAACAACAACTTTATTTTAGACGAGGGCGAAGATTTAAATCTCGACGGTCTGCTCAACCGCGGCATGGAGATATCTTCTGGACTCAACGCTTTTTATTTGGATTTTGACAATGAAGTGTTGGAAGTGGCGGGTTACGCGGAGTTTAAACTCCTTGGCGTCATTGAGCTGAGCGCCGGTTTTTACATGGGCAAAAAAATAGAAACCGTGACGCTGCATGATTACGTAAGCGGCACGGACGGAACTGCGACGACCGTCAGTCTAAGCTTCGCGATCATAGAAGCGTATGGTTACATCGGTGAACCGTCAAAGGATGGGCACTATTGGATTGACGCGAATGCGGATGGCAAAATCACCAATGAAGACGGTGGCGCGAAAACGAGTGATTCTGTTATTGGTATAGCGCTTGAAGATTTAAGTATTGGTTTTACCGTTATGCGTCAAACTGGAGTCGCAACATGGAATGACGTGAGTGATGAAACTGAAATAGCGTTGAACGTTCAAGGCTTGCTTACTGTGTATGCGGGGATAGTTGGCTCCTTGACCAACATAGAGTTGGTTGGCGTGCCTGGCGTCGAGCTCAAAGCGAGCGACTTCGTCTTATACGCGAACTTTAGCACGCTCCCTACGCTCATAGTGGATTTTTCAAGATCGGGCGCAGAGGATGAAAATGGCGTGAGAGGCGCTTTCGCGATCACGGTGACGCCAACGCTTTCACTCAGTTTTAAAGAGTTGGACAAGTTGATGCTCGTCGTGCATGGAAGCGCTTTGGCGAGAATTTATAGCGGTGATTTCGACTATATTCGCATGAGCGCGGCTTTTTCGTTTGAAATTTCCACTGATGGCATGGAGGTCTTTTTTGACGGACAACTAGACATCGCCAACGGTCTCATGAACTCGCACTCCGTCGGTCTTTTAGTTTTAAACAAAGAGGGCCTAGTTGGAACGTTCGCTTTAGACAAAAGTATAGACATTCCAAATATTTTAGAGATGAACGTCGCTTTAACGCTCACGATAAACACCTTGGGCAGAGATTACGTTTACCAAGTTCCAGAACAGTTTGTAGATATAGTTGGCTATGATACGTTAACCATCTCGGCGACGCCACCAAACTTTGATAGAGCGGTGGACAACTATCTCTCCATGAGCGGAACAGGTTCGATTAAATTGCTCAACGTTGTAACTTTAGAGGGCGACTTTTCAATTGTGGCGCTCGTAGATAATAGCGCGGGAACGAAAGAGTTTAGAATAGAGTTAAACGTCTCGGCGACGCTCAACGTAACGGGACTTAGCTCTCTTGGCGCGGCTGGAACGCTTGGATTTGTGACTACCGTAAATGCAGAAACAGGAAAAAATGTTTTTGGTCTCTATGGAAGTTTAGAAGTTGGAGGCGACCCGGCTAAGGGCGGCGCCAAGTTGATTGAAGTTGGTAGTTTTGTTGTCAAAGGCGGTTTTTTACTCCAAGTAAACACCACGAACGCGAAACAAACGGTGAAACGTTTGGAGACCGACTACGACGGAAACGTGACGGGCGTGACGACGGAAGATCTTGACCCGCTCTCATTGCGAGTAGCGGGAGCGGCGTCTCTAGTCGTTATTCCCGGCGTTGAGATGAAGGGTTCTTTTGACGTGAAAATCAGTCAAGAGGGACTCTCCGCGCAAGTGGACATGCGTTTAGGTCTTGGCGAGTTGGGTTATGTGGAAGTGGGCGGAGCGTTAGAGATTTTAAACACGAACGAAGGTCCCGTGTTCGCCATGAAAGCCTATCTTGACGCGGACTTGTCCATCGCCATCATTAGTATCAAGGCGAGCGCCGTTTTAGAGATAAATACGAGTAAGACGACGGAGTACGCCGGCGTGGCCGCGGGGACGACGTTTAACTTGGCTCTTGATGGAAAGCTTAGCGTCCTCGCGTTTGATTTGTCATTCGCGGGCTCCATAAGCGTTACCGAGGGACTCTTTAAGATTGAAATTACGAAGGCGGAAGTAAACTTTTTTAACGTCATCAAGATCAACGTCACTGGTTACGTAAGCTCAGACGGACACTTTTTGATAAACGGAGAGGCATCCTTTAAAGTAAAAGCTGGACCAATTAGCCTTGAAGCGGGAGTGAGTCTCACCATAGGACATGACAGGATTGGGGCGAGCGTTTACGGCGCCTTGAAACTAAAACTAGACATGGGCTTTTTTAATATCGACGCCACTCTGGCCGGTTTTAGCGGAGATATTATGATCACGACCACCTACGCCTCTTTAAAATTAAAAGCGACGTTGGCGGGCATCAGCATCTCTACGAGTATGAACTGGAGTTTTCAAGACCCTCCAAAAATAGCCTCTCAAGTGGGAACGACGCTCTATCTGCATACGGGAGAGATGGCTTCTCAACGAGGCACTTTTACAAAAGTGGATAACGAATCTTACGTTATCACGCAAAGTGCAACAGGCAAGATAACCATCGAGTCTTTGGGACAAACAAAATCATTTACCGGCGTTGACAAAATAGTCGCCACGGGCGGCGATGGCGACAACGTCTTCTTTATCGGTGAAAACGTTACGGCTGATCTATACATAAACGGCGGAAAAGGAGACGACACCTTCATCGTAGCCGGTGGATCCGCCAACAGCGTGCTAGATGGTGGAGAAGGAAACGATGAGTTCCAATCAGGAATCGCAGATCGTCATTACTACGGTGGAACTGGGAATGACAACTTCGTAGGGAGCGATTTCGCCGAGTACGTGCATATGGGCGTGGGATCCAACACCATCAACGCGGCGGGCGGCGACGATAAAATTTACATCGAAGGCGACGACGTCGTAGACGCGGGCGCGGGAGACGACGTCGTATACGCAAACCTTTACACAAGCCTCAACGTTACCTTTGGAAGCGGACGAGACAGACTCTCATTGGAGAGTTTTGTATCAGACGAAGCGATTATTTTAGGAGCGCAAACTCTCTCTTACAAAGACGCTATAATCAAATTTGATGACACTTTGAGTATTTTAGAGATTACGGACACCTCAAACGAGACGATCATCATTAATGACGAGACAACGACGGGATGGCTCACTACAGGTTTAGATCTTAAAGCGTCAGGCGTCATAGACGTGACAAACGCCAAGTTTATCATGCAAGACGCTAGCTTAATACTTCAAACCGATGGCGGCGTTAAAGGTACTATCCAAACGCAAGTTGATGAGATAACCATAATAAACAATACGCTTGAAGAGACGTACGCCGACATTGTCATAAATGAAGTTGACGCCATTAGCGTGGTGGACGCCAATAAACAAAATGGCGGTTTGGTGACTCAAAAAGGAAAAGTTGACGTCACGGTTAACAATGGCGCGCAATTTAATTTTATCTCAGGATACCTCTCAACCATAAATTCCGGTAAAGACATTATCATCACCGCTGATCATCTTAACCTTGAAGCTGGAAGCGACAAGTTGATAGCGCTTGGAAATCTTCAAATAATCTCCAATTCAGTAAGTCAAAAATATCGCATTGGCTCTTTGGGATTGACGCAATTTACGGGTAAAACGCTCTCGATAGAATTTTTGAACGAGTACGTTCCACAAATTGGAGACAGATTTGAAATCTTCAAATTTGGCGACACCGTAGGCAATTTTAGCACGGGCGAGGGCTTCTTCGCTTTTCATTCGGATTATTATCTTGACGTGGTAAAAAGCGAAAACAAACTTGAAGTTGTAGTCAAAGAGTTGATTAAGGGCGATACCTTCGATTTTGCGACAGACTTTTTACTTGATGAGTTTAGTTCGAAAAAAGACAACGACCTCATTGGCATGTGGCTAAATTATGACTATTTTGATGGAATTCCAATCGAGATAACCGTAGCGGCGACCATCAACATTCAAAATTCATTTTACGTTTCGGGCGATTTCACTCTAGGATACCAAGACAATAGAACTCTCTCGCTAGTGGAAAAATCCGATCCAACTTACGTAGACCATGTGCTTGTTTTAGATAATTTAAAAGAGTTGGCGCAAGAAGACGTCATTACGCAGTTGTTTAAATTTGGCACGACTAACGCGCAAGGATTCTTTGGGGTTAATTATGGCTCCGCGGACGCGAGAGGATTGAGTCTAACTAACGTCGATATGGGAATAGCCGTTTTTGATGGAAAATTCAAAAAAGCGGACATACATAGTACGGATTTAGTCGCGGATAGTAGAGCTTGGGTTCTAGCGACCGTAGCGATTGGAGGAGCCGAGATTTTAGGACTGCCCGCAGATATCGCCATATCCGCGAGCGACATGTATCTTGACGCGAGTTTTGGACTTGGCGAGGGCAACGACAAGGTGGCGAACCTCTCTTCAAACACCTTGACGATAAACAATTTAGAGATTAAAGACGATGGATTGAGAGGCGAGAGACTTACCTTGGCGGGTACCTTAGACTTAAGCGTAAAAAACTTTAATATGCGTGGTTCTTTCGGTTTTTCAAAAGACGATACTAGTTTCATCATGTCTGGATATGGCATAGCCGCTTCTTTAGAGACCGGTGGCTATTCATTTGGCGTCACGGACGCGAACTTTGGATTTATCTCCGATGGCAGTTCAGTCGTCATGGAAGCGAGTGGAGGTTTCTTTGTAAGCGGAGACGGTTTTAGTGATTTTTCCGCCGATAGGGCGACAATCCGTTATAACGATACAAAAATCGACTACACCGCTTTCGCGTTGCAATTTGGAGAGTTTAACTATACCTTTGGCAACTTTAACGGCGCCGCCAACTTAAACGAGTTTAGCGTTACAAATCTTCAAATGACAGCTTTTGACACATTGAGTTTAACGGGTGATTTTAGCTTTAAGAAGCAAGATAAAGAGATTAGCGTTATCACGAACAACGCTAGCGTATTGCTAAACGTAGGCAATTTTTCGGTTGGAATGAAAGAGAGCGCCATAGGTTTGGTCATCACGCAAACTGGACAAAAAATCTTTCAAGCGCAAGGAAGTCTCTTCGCGGACCTAGGAGAGAACGTCTCCATAGGCGCCGAGGTTGTGCAGATAGAGTTAAACGAAACCGACGTGGCGTACGCAAACCATACGGTGACGGCTGGTGATTTAAGTTACAGTTTTGTTAATTTGGAAGCCTCTTTGACGACGGCTCACGTGGGCTTAAGCCAAGCGCGCTTATCACTTTACGATTTCTTATACGTAGAGGGCGACTTCGCGTTTTACAAATCAAGCAATCAAACGGTGAACGTCTTAGAATCATACACTGTGAGTGAAAAACTTCTACAAGAGACAAGCGTAGACATGATGACCATAGGCGCGCAAAACTTGTCCATCTTTGCTGGAATCGATAGAGGCAAAGATAGCGCGATTGGTTTGACGCTAGGCGGAGCGACTTTCGCCATGGCGATGATGAGCGATAGAAGCAACTCAAGCCGTTCATGGGTAAGCGTGAAAGCTTCGGCGAACAACGTCTCTTTTGACGGCGTTAAAAACATTGCGCTCAGCGCGAAAAATTTAGACGTAGTGGTAAATCATGCAGCCGATGATGGCACTTTGGTAGATTACGTGGAAAAAAATCTTCTCGTTGAAACAGGCGCCGATTCAAGTCTGCTCTTTGACATGGACGCGCTTGATGGCAATCTCCTTCGCGCGTCTGGAAATTTTGACATAAATATCGCAAATTCGGTAGTTTTTAATGGCGAGATAGCCATTGACAAGTCAACAAGACGTTTAGACTTTTCTACCGCCGATGGCGGTATGACTGGCATTGGCAATGTGAATACGCTCTCAATAGGAGCAAATCATCTCAACGCTTTCATAGGTTCCAACGCCAACGCTTCAGACGCCGTAGGTTTAGAGCTTAAAGACGTAAATTTAGCCCTCATGTTCGTAAACGATGGCGGTGGGAGTTCATGGACCGCGTTAAAAGCGGAAGTTGGCTCAGCCGCGTTTGTTGGCGTAAGCAACTTGGAGATAAGCGTAAACTCTTTTAGCGTAGTCATGAACACGGTGGACGATTATTATAGTGACGCGCTGGATTTTTCACAAAACAACTTAGAGATTAAAACAGGCGTTGATTCTAGCGTAGTTTTTGACATGGACGCCAAAAACGGCGGCGTTCTCTCCATGCGCGGTTTTGCCAACGTCAATCTTTTTGGTTTTGCGCAAGTGAGTGGCGGTTTTGCCATAGAGACGAAGGATGCCATCGCCATTAATCTTACTGACGGTGAGGATTTAGTTCCAGAACTTAAGAGTTTAATAGAAAAAACAAGCCAAGACGTGCAACAGATACAAGACCTTTACGATAAATATAAATCTACAAAAGAGAAGGCCATTTCAGCCTATAAGAGCTTGAAACCCAACAAAGGAGCGTCGTTAAATAACGACACTAAAAAAATAGCGGCAGAGCGT
Source organism: uncultured Sulfurimonas sp. (assembly GCA_937914675.1). Classification (GTDB taxonomy): domain Bacteria; phylum Campylobacterota; class Campylobacteria; order Campylobacterales; family Sulfurimonadaceae; genus Sulfurimonas. The sequence continues at coordinate 13,510 of CALDOC010000191.1, read as the reverse complement.
AACGCGCTTATCGCCCAAGTGGACCTACAGATTATTGAGATTGAGCGTTTACAAGCGATAGTGGACAGTCAAAATCCTAGCGTTAGTCTCCTAAGTTTAGGTTTTCTCGACGCAAACGCTTACATAGGAAGCGCGACTACGGGAATAAAAATAGAAAATCTGGATTTAGCTTTAGTCGTGATGCATGAAAACGTAGCGCAAGGAGCAAGATCTTGGACTTCCGTAGAGGGAAGCATAGGTTCCTTGTCTTTAGTCGGAATGAATGGAATCGACTTTAACGTCAGCAACGCGTTTTTAAAGATAAACACAAGAGAGAGCGACGGAACGGCCGTTGATTACGTAAGCACTTTTAATGAAACGTCTTATACCGATTTAGAGGTTAATTTGGGAGTGGACGCTACGGGAACGCAACAATCGATGAAGTTTAGCATGGATGGATTCTACGGAGCCATCATGCAAGTTGGTGGAACTGTGAGCGTGAATCTATACGACGCGGTTACCATTAATGGCTCTTTTGCGATTGAGACGAAAGATATAGAAGAGATTTATGTAAATTCGCAAACCGAGGCGATAGAAGTCTCAAGCCTAAGGATAGGCATTTTAAACGCAAGCGCTTTTGTTGGATATGACAAGGGTACAGTCGATGAGAGCGACGACGTAGGAGTTCGCTTAACGAATGTTGATTTTGGCTTAGTCTCCTTTAGCGAAATAGGCTCGCAAAGATCTTGGTTGAGCGTAAACGCTTCCATAGGAAGCGCGGATTTACTCGGGTTTGACGACGTGACGTTCATAGTGAATTACGCAAACGTTGAAATTAACAAATCAGCCAATGACTCAAGTTTGGTGGATTATACAAAAACGAGCGTCTCCGTCGTCGCTGGCATGGATGATTACGCTCAAATACAAACTATCGCGCTTAATTTGGATTTGGCAAAAGGCGATTACGTTAGCGTCTTTTTAGACGTTGAACTCGTTATTTCCGATTATGTCGAGATTGCGGGTTCCATTTTTCTACAAAAAACGTCAGGTAGTTCCGTGTATGTTTCAAATGACGAGTCTGTACACTCTTTAGACATGCTAGTGTTTGGCGCAAACAGCGTAGATGTTTTCTTTGGACGCTACGCGAACACCGAAGAGGCGATAGGCGTGGCGCTGAGCGACATTAACTTTTCAATAGCGTTAGCGACGGATAAAGCGACGCAACAGAAGTACTCGTCAGCAAAATTCTCCGCTCAAAGCGCGGGATTTGTAGGTTTAGGCACAAGTGAGATCTCTTTTGGCATTAGCAACATTGAAATAGCGGTAAATTTAAGCGCTCAAGATGGCGGCGTTATTGATTACGCCAAGACTATTGAACTTTTAGACTCCGCTTATGGCTTTGGCGACGTGGTTTTAGACATGAATGGCAACGATGGCCAAATCATTAAAGCCCAGCTTGACATGAACTTAAAGGTCAAAGATTTTTTACTCTTTAGTGGAACGTTCGGTCTTGAAATATCTCAAAAAAGCATGGTTTTGGACGATGGTCAAGAGCTGTTGGAAAACAACAGTTATTTCGCGTTTTACGGGCTAAACGTGAACGCGTACGCAGGTTTGAACGCGGGAACCGAAAGTTTTGTCGGTCTTCGTTTAGAGGACGTGAACTTTTACGTGGCGGTCGTGAACTCATCCATCTATAATGAAGCGACGCTAACGTCATACAACAGAACTTGGATAGGCGCCAAAGCTAGCGTTGGAGCGGTTTCGCTTGATGGCTTGGGCGATAATGTAATTTTAAGTGGCGAAAATTTAAACGTGGTGGTCAATTTAAAAGCGAGTGATAACACGGCCATTGATTTCGCCGCCACTCAAGAGACTTTTGGCGTCGTGACAGGCGCTGGCGACATAAACCTTGACATGACTACGCAAACTTTGGAAGTCTCTGGAAAAATTACGTTAAAAGCGTATAGTTTCTTATATCTCACCGCGGAGATAGTCTTTGAAAAAGGTCAAGAAACGCTAACTCTCGCGGACGCCACAACCGTGGAAGTGGACACTCTCACGACTGGCGCGGTAGGAGTGAGCGCTTTTGTCGGTTTTGGATACGACACGCCCGACGCGGTTGGTTTTGAAGTGCAAAACCTTGATTTCGTCATGCTCACCATGAGTGAAAGAGGCGTAGAGAACAAGCGCACTTGGTCGGCAATCTCCGCAAACGTGGATAGTTTAGGGTTTGTTGGAATAGACAACTTTCAAATTAGCGCTTCAAACGCCAAAATAAATCTCAATCAAGCCGCGAACGATGGCAGTATGGTAGATTTTTCAGCGCAAAACGTTCAAGTGAGAACGCTTGTTTTTGACATGCCAAAAAGCACGGACACTCTCATCTCTTTAGAGGGCGATTTTGTCTTTAATCTCTTTGACTTTGTAAAATTTGATAAGCACATATCATTCTCTCAAACGCTAAAAACGCTCACGCTCAACGATGGCTCAACCGTTTCAGTAGGGTATCTCTCTTTTAGCCAAACGAACATTGACATGTTCGCGGGGTTTGACGAGGGAACTTCAAACGAAATTGGATTTAAAATCGTTGACGCGAATTTTGGTTTAGGAATATTCGTTCAGGTGGACAAACCTAGAAACTACTGGGTAAGCGCCAAAGCGGAGATAAATCAAGTGGCTTTTGTTGGAATAGGCAAAGTCACCATCTCAGCGGATTCTCTCGTTTTAGAGATAAACACCGCTTCAAAAGATGGCACGACAATTGATTTTGCGCTCAACAGTTTAACGCTCTCAACTGGATTTGGTGGTTCCATCGGTGGAGTTACCGTAGGTGACGAAGAGGGAATAACACTTGACATGTCGGGAGAGAAACTTCTTGTCGCTGGTTCACTTGACATTAACCTCTTTGATTTCGTCGCGCTCTCGGGAGATTTCGCGTTTGAGAAATCTTCTCGTGAAGTCATCCTCTCCGATGGGACGACGACAGACGTCAACAGCCTTATCTTAGCGGCTAACAACGTGGACGCTTTCGCTGGCTTTAACATGAACGATCCAGAGAAAAGAATAGGCTTTGAATTGCTGGAGTTTGATTTCGTTTTGGCCGTCATGAAAGAAAAAGGTGAAGCGAAACGCCAATGGACGACGATTCAATCATCAGCGCTTTCCATGGGATTGGTGGGCTTGGGCGGGCTAGAAATATCCGCTCAAAACGTTTACTTAAACATCAACACCGCGTCCGCGGACGACTTGGTAATCGATTATCAAGCGATGGGCGGCGTCTCCATAAGCGCTCTTGATTTTGACCTAAATCTTGATGGCGCGCTTGGTTCTTACGTCGCGTTGGGCGGAGACGCTTACATCAACGCTTTTGATTTGATTAAGTTTGATAAAAAAATTGACATTAATTTCAAACTCCAAAGCATGATTATGTCAGATGGCAGCACGCAAAGCGTGACTATGCTCACCTTCGCGATTACCGACTTGGACGTCTTTATTGGCGGCAACGGCGTTGGGTTGGAGATACTCAACTTAGACATAGGGATGGCTCTCGTCTACAGTCCACTCTCTCAGGGCGTTTGGTTTAGCATGCAGTCAAACTCAAGCGAAACAAGCATACTTGGTCTTGGAAAGTTCTTGACTCTGTCGGTTGAGAATACAAACGTCGTCATTAATACCGCTGATAAAATTAATGGACTCACCATTGATTACTCCGCGAAAAATCTTCTCATTCACGCTAAAAATGGCGGTGGCGATTTCGTCATGGACATCGACGGTTCAAACGGCTCCAAGTTTGGCGTTGAAATGAGCGGCGTTCACATAGTCCTTCTCAATTTTGTGCATATCAGCGGTAACGTCGCCATGAGCGTAGGCAAAGGCATTGAGCTCAACGTAGAAGATAGCAACGGCAACCTCTTAGGTGACGTAAGTGGCGGTCTTTTAGGCGGAAGTAGCGCGCAGACGACTCAATTTTCATACCTTAGTTTTGGCGCGAGTAACGTAGACATGTTCATCGGACTTCATGGTCCATATTATGGTAGCGGTGATGCAGGAAAAGCACTTGGTATCTATGTTAATAATGCAGATTTTGGTTTTGCAGTATTTACTGAGACACTCTCTTTAACGAGTACAAAAGCACCTCTTCAAGCCATTGCCGCAAAAGTACATGTAGCACAAGCTGGTATAATCGGTGTGGGTGACTTTTTAGAAGTAACACTAAAAGATATAGAGCTAAATCTCAATCAGGCAACACGTGGAGAGAGTGCTAATGAGTGGATTGACTTTGCATCGAGTCTTCCAGCGACACAAGAGCAATCGGCAGGATTTAAAGTCGAGACTGGCGGCGAAGCGGTTTATCTTGATTTTACCACCGCGTCTTTTGACGTGGGAATTGGCTTCGCGGAATTTCAAATTTCACAGTTTTTATATCTAAGCGGCTCTTTCGCGATGACGATGAAAAGCGCTTTTGAAGTGAAAATCGGGCTTGGAGGATTGCAGCCGCTTTTAGACAGTTTAATCGAAAGTGGCAAAATAGACTCATACGATTTAGGCGACATCTTCTCTTTAGATAGATTCGCGCTTGACATGTCCTCGATTGGTTTTGCAGGCTCTAACCTCAATGGTTTTGTCGGGATTGGCGGTCCATATATCTCAGATACGAACAATGATGGCGTCATTGACGACAATGACGTCGTAAACGCTGGAGCCATCGGCGTGGCGATTCAAGACGCGGATTTTGCTTTGATGCTCTCAACTCCGCTAGTCGCGGCGCGGTTGGGTCTTGGTGCTCTCCAACCTGTTTTTGCAACAGTTAAAGTGGATATTGCAGAGGCTGGGATTGTTGGAATCAATGAAGACACTCTTGCCTTTAGCATTCAAGACGTCAGCGTCAACATAAACACGTTTTACCTTGATATAAAAGACCCACAAACAAGTGCAATAGTCAATGGAATCATACAGCTTAAGGGTGCGCCATTTATTGACTGGAAAGCGAGTTTTAAAGATTATACTGAAGATTTAAATGGTAATGGCATCTTAGACCCAACAGAAGATTTAAATGGAAACGGTTCACTTGATGAGGGTGAAGATACTAATGGAAATGGAATCTTAGATGAGCGTGAAGATGTAAACTCAAACGGTAAAATCGACACTGCGGGATATGCTATGAGCGCTGGTGGCGCCAATGCTGTTATACTTGATTATGATATGGATATTATTCAGATTGGAGTAGGGTATTTTGAGCTTAATATCGGAGGTTTTATCCAAACAACCGGTTCCATGGCAATCACTAAAAAAGGTGGCGAAGAGGTAACGCTTAGTAATGGGGATGTGACGAGTGTGACCACTTTAGCTTTTGCTATGAATAATATCAACGGTTTTGCCGGAGTGGGTGGTTATTTTTCAGATACAAATAATGATGGTCGTATAGATGAAAATGACACAAGAAATGAAGACGCCATAGGTATCGTTCTTGATGATATGGATTTAGGAATCGTTGTGATGCTTGAGTCTGTTATCCGTCTTGATGGTCTTAAGTTTGGAGTGTATGTTGCTGGATATGCAGATATTAATGTACTTGGTTTTGTTGGAATTGATGGTATTACTATGCAAGCTGAGGATGTGAACTTTAAACTTAACTTTGGTACTCGTGTCAATCTCTCTAAAGACACTCTGACTGTAACAAACGATATGTTAAGCAATCTTCCTGTGGCATTTTATACAGTAGATTTTAGTAAATCTACTTGGAGTGATTCGAATGATATTGTACACGAAGGGTATGCTATACCAACGGGTAACCGTGATAAACCCATAGTGCTTGATTATACAAATTTACTTTTAAAAGTATCGGGTCAGCTAGATATTAATATTTACGAACTTGTTAAAGTTCAGGGCGTAGTAGATTTTGAAGCGGACGCGACGTCGGGGATTACTCTGTTTGCGCAAGCTCTTGTAAGTATAGGGAATGAAAACACCGTTCTTTTGTCCGCTGAAGCTACGGTGCTTTTGGTCGTTCGTGATGGAATCGCTGGAAGTTTCGCGTTTGATTTGAAAGCGAACATTGGCGAAAACGCGCATTTAGACGCTAGTTTCGCGTTAAACATAAATTCATTTGGACAAGACGTCGTGTATCAAATCGATGAAAAGTATCAAGACAATTTGGGCTATGAAAGTCTCACAATCTCGGCGACTCCTAAGGGCGCAACTGAGGCGAAAGATTTTTACATCTCCTTAGAGGGCGCTGGTAGTTTGGTGCTTGGCGACGCTCTTGACGTGAGTGGTGAGTTCTTCATATTCTTCGCGGTAGACGGACTTTTTGACAGTAGCGTAAAGCCAACGGTAGAGGCAAGAATCGACATAGCGGCGACGCTAGATTTACCAATCTTAAATCCTGTATCGGTCAGTGGAACGCTAGGCTTTTTTAATGGTGGAATCTATGGTTCACTGCAAGTGGGCAATCCATTTGACGGCGGTTCGGCGCTGATAGAAAACGACGCGTTTGTCCTTGCGGGTGGTTTTTTACTACAGATAAACACTACGCTCCAATCTCAAACCGTCAAAACTTTAGAGATAGACAAAGATGGAAACACGACTGGAAATTACCTAGATACAGAGATAGAAAAGCTCTCATTTATGATTGCTGGTACCGCCACTCTTGACATAAAAGACGCGGTCTTCATGAGCGGAAGCATGTTCATCTCCATAAATACTCGTGGCATTGAAGCCGCGGGCGCTTTCAAATTAGCCTTGGGCGGACTTGGAGAGATTGAGATTGAAGCGGCGATAGCCATCTTAAACACAGAGGACGAAGGTCCAATTTTCGCCATGAGGGCGTCAACGAGTCTCTCTATCGGTTCAGGCATCATCGGCGTGAAAGCGAGCGGTTTAATCGAGATGAACACGAGTAAGGTTCAAGAGTACGCCGGCGTGGCGGCTGGAACCACTTTTAATCTTGAGCTCAAAGGTTCACTCAACGTTCTTACGTTTAAAGCGACGTTTGACGGCGCCATTAGTATCAAAAATAGCGTTTTTGAACTTAGAATCAATGAAGCGTCATTAAACTTCTTTAACGTCTTTGAGGTTGGCATATCGGGTTATATTAGAAGCGACGGTCAGTTTTACATAGAGTCAAACGCTTCAATCACGCTCAACCTAGGAATTTTAAAGATAAAAGGAGATTTGCATCTTATAATCAGCAACAATCTTTTTGCGGCGGATTTGTCAGGCGAAGTTGATTTTATTTACTATGTGCTTAAAAAAGTTGGCACTTTCACAACTCCGACAGGTTTAACTTTTCCGAATTATGAATTGATTACGAAAGAGACAAAACTATTTGAATTTAACGCGGGAGTAGAAATCTCTTTTGTTAAAGCTAACGTTCACGCGAGCGTAAATGGCAGGGGATTTGACTTAACGTGGAAATTTGGAAAAGATCCAATTCTCGCGACTAAAGTGGATGACAAACTCTACTTAAACGTTGGTGACAGATGGGCGCAGAGAGGTTCAGGCGACGTATATAAAGATATGATAAATGAAGAGTACACCATTACGCAACTCGGCGACACCGTTTACGTAAGTGGACTAGGCGTCGTAAAAGCGTATAAAGGGATTAACGAGATTATCGGTGATGGGGGAGAAGGAAACGATACCTTTATCATTGATGAAACGGTAGATAAAATCATTAACCTTAAAGGTGGAGAGGGAACAGACACTTTTAAAGTATATGGAGGAGCTTTAGAGAGCAATTATTACGGTGGCGAGGGTAATGACACCTTTATAAACGCCACGATAGGCGCTAGTTATTTTGGCGAAGGCGGCAATGACGTTTATACAAGCGCGGATGGTTTCGCGACCATCAACATGGGGAGTGGCAGAAACGCAATTACGGCAGGCAAGGGCGACGACGTTATCATTGTCGAAGATGGCTTCGACACCATAGACGCGGGAGCGGGCGACGATAAAATATTTGTAAGCGATGTTTTTAAAAACACTAAGTTAAACGCCGGAGAAGGAAAAGATAGTCTAATATTTGATAATATCATCTCCGATGAGGCGTTTATTTTAGCGAGCCAAACGATTCGTTACAAAGATGGAACCATTAATTTTGACGACGCTTTAGAGGGAATCGAGATTTATGACGTCTCTGATAATCTTATCTTAAGCAATGAAACCGATTATGACTTAAGCTCCATCGACTTCACGGCGACTGCGACGGGCGTTCTCGACGTCAACAACGTCCACTTTAACTCGGACGCCAATCTTACTTTAGAAGCGAATGGAATTTCGGGAGTCGTGCGAGCCGACGTTGGTTCGCTAAGCGTAACAAACAGCTCTAACGACGCGCTTTATAGAGACGTAAACCTTGAGGGAACCACGCTCAAACTAGACAACGTAGAAACAACTTATGGAACGATCACTTTAAAAACCGACGCGCTTGATTTGAGTGACGCGACGGCGCTCAGCTCACAAAATGGCGTTCACGTTGAATCTTTGGCCACAAACAAGTTCGCGATTGGTTCGTTTGACGCGTCGGTCGATTTGAGCGACAGACTTGCAATCTCTCAAGAAGATTTTGTGAAGTTGGGAGGAGAGTTTGACTCTATCGTCATAGGCGACGCAAACTCGGACATTCTTCTCTCAAATTTATCCGCAAGTATCGATAGCGACATCACGTTCATAGCGAATGAGATACGACTACAAGGCGTAGTCACAGTAGACAATCTGACTTTTAACGCGAAGAGCATGAGCGTCACTCAGGATATAAACACCAATAACGTAGTCTTTAACATAGAAGACGCGCTCAGCGTATCTTCAACAATCAACGCGCAAGACGTTACCGTCACTACGCTAGGCGCGCAAAGTAGTTTTGTCGTGACGTCCACGGCGAAGCTTAACCTTAGCGACGACTTGAAAATCAACGCTAAAAACAGCGTGACGATAGATGGTTCTCTCGTGGCGAACGGAGACAACTCTTCACTTGTGATAGACGCGAATGTTTTAACTCTCAATGGCGTCGTATCCGCGACAAACGACATAGACTTAACCGCTTCAGCGCTTACTTACGCTCAAACCGCGCAGTTTATTAGCGTAAACGCGAATAGCCAACTCAACGTTCATTTACTCGAAAACGCAGTTTTAGACACCGCGTTTAATTACAACGGTTCGCTCAATATAAAATCGGACGCCAACCTTGAGTTCAACAACGTGACCATGGCTTTAGAGGGAATTAATTTTCTAAGAGTTGAGAGTAAAGGTGACATTGGATTGGTTGGCGCCACTCTTAGTTCGCAAGAACTAATCGCGCTTAGCGCAAGTACTAAAATGAGTATAGACGCAGCTTCAAACGTCAGTAGCGACAAAGAGATTGTTTTACAAGCAAATGACGACTTCAGCCTTTTTGGTAGTTTAAACAGTCAAACGCAAGCGGGAACAAACGTGCGAGTCGCGTCTTATAATACCCTAACCGTTGGTGAGAATAGTGCTATCTTCGCCAATGAATTGGTACATTTAAAAGCCTCATATCTTGAAGTAAATGGGAATGTAAACTCTTTAAACGGTGACTCAAGAGTGCTTTTAAACGCAAATCAAAACATTAACGTAAGTGGAAACATTGTCTCAAATAACGATATAGATTTAAATAGCGGCGTTAGTTTAAGAGACAGTTTTGCGCAACTTGAAGAAGCGATCGCTCTTAAAACGCTGAGTGAGGGTAACGTTACCATCTTTGAAGTAGCGTCCATTACAGCGACAAACGATTTTAACGTACAGCTCGGTGGCGAGATGTTTAACATATCCAAAGTGGAACTAGGGAATGTCTCTTACTCCATGGACATGAGCTTTGCGCAAGCGGGTTATTTCAATCCAAACGCGAATGCCGACGCGCAGTATAAAGCGATTTTTATAGAAGGAATCGACTATAAAAACAGCGAGTTGGATTGGACAAGCGCAACTCCAGCGACTACGGAAGATTTTGGAGCGTTGAGCGACGCGCAAAAAAGTGTCGTTCTCGACTCTCTTGGCTATAAAGAACTGTATGATTTTTCTTTCGCAAACTACACGCAAGATACGACTCTCAACGGAGTGACCACTTCAACAAGCGACACTCCGGCATGGGCGGATAGTACGAAAAAAATCTTCTTAATTAACCTCGATGGTTTTAGCGACAAGTACGTCTTTATGCAAAACGGAGCGCAAAAAGACATAGCGACTTCATCTTTTATATCAAAGGACAGCAGTGTAATTTCAGGCGCGTATAACTATACGGCGAAGGTAAAATATACCCAAGAGATAACTCCTGATATGCGAATTGAGGCAAGCCTGCTCAATGAAGCTGACCTAAACGCCACTGTTTTGAGTACAATCGGTGGGACTTCAACGCGAACCACGACCACCGACGTTTGGGACGTAAGTTACGTCGCCGATAGTGGAAAATTTACGTACGTCATAGATGGCGTCACGGACACTTCCTCTTACGACATAGGCGCGACTTGGGTGACGCAAGCGAGTACGACGGACGCTCAAGGCTCAGCGAGTAGAACGACCGACAACATAGTCGCAACGCAAGAGTACGTAGAGACGACTAGCTCATTAACTTCGGAACTCAAAACCGTAGTGTTCGCGGAGTCGAGCGTTCAAACCGACGCGTATGATTTCTGGTCCGCCGACGCGTCTATTTGGGACGCGATAGGCAAGAAAGAAAACGGAGTCATCTTCGTACTCAACGCGAACTTAGAGGGCGAAGGTCATGTCTTTACTCCAGGTTCATATATACAAACTGATGATTACTCTTACCTGACGGTCGACGCTATAAATAACGTGTACTCCTCAATAGAGGTAGTTGGCGACGCGGTAGTGACGGTCTATAAAGACCCTCAATATGGAGGCGAGTCTTTAACTTTTACAGAGGGCGTATATGATTTAGCGGATTATGGAAGTAGCTGGAAGAATGAGATGAGTTCCGCTCACGTAACGAGCGCGTCGGGCGATGGTTACGTGATCATGTACAACTACCCAGGCGCGAACTTGACAAACAGTAATGATTACGCGCACAAATTTTTACCAGAGTATGATGGGTATTATAATGATTTTTCTGATTTAGGTCCCGCTTTAAACGTTAAAATTAATGGTAAAATCGGTGAACTTAACGACAATGATTATAGCGTTATCTTTATTCCAGAAGACACCAAGGTGCAGTTTAACAACGATGATAGTATAAATGACCCAAGTGGTCAAAACTGGGGTCCTTGGATAGAGGGCGGCGTCGGTGGAACTAGAATAGATTTGGTTGATTATGAGGGTGGAAAGTACCAAAACAACATAGAACAAATTCGCGTCGAGGCGCATTATAGTGGAAACTCTACGGTGATAAACCCTGAAATTGCAGATTATACATATGACTGGACTTCAAATTCGACGACAATTTCCGATACGAGAGTTACAAGCGCCATAGGTAGCGTGAGTGACGCCATAACTCTTTATGACTATGTGTATGGCGCAAACGTGCACGCGGGGAATAGCAACATAGCGGTCAACATTTACAACGTCTCAAACTATCAAGCCGATGACTTCACGTTTGACTCGGCAATCGCCGACAACATAGAAAAACTCGTAATTTCAGGAACCGACGCGAGCAAAGCCATCGTTATTGGAAACACAAGCGCCGATACCAAAGATAGCATGCAACTTGATTTAAATGAACTGGACAATCTAAGCTCGCTCTCAATTTTAGAAATTGGAAGCGATGAGACGAGCGCCAAAATAACGTTGGGAGACAAGAGCGACGCCGCAGGCGAGATAACTTTTAAAAGCACTTTAGTGGTGAAAAATCCAGGTCAAGGTGGAGAAGTCTTCGTTGGAGACAAACTTTTGTTTATGGGCGACAGTTCATTTTTTGTAAGAGGTTCGGGACATACTACGACGATTAGCAACGACGTGTCCGTAAATGGCGCGGGCGTGATAGATTTGAACGACTCCGTTAAAATCGATGGTGGCGTCCTTAGCGACAATACGATAACGCTTTCCGCGGTTGATGGCGATATCACCATTGGCGGCGACGCGCTTCACTCCATAGATGGCGACGGCGTTGCCGGTGACGACAAACTCAGCGTAAGTTCGACGAACGGCAACGTTTTGTTCAACGCCATGATAGGTTCCAACGACGCGCTTGAGGGCTTAAGCGTGTCCGGAGCGAACGTCAACTTTACGCAATCGGTCACCATGAATGGCGACTTAAACATCACCGCGACGGGCAACGTCGTGTTTGACCATGATTTGGTCGTGAGTGGCGATTTACACATAAAAGACGCTTCAAGCGTTACGTTTAACGGTAGCGTCAACGTAACTGGAAATATCATCATTGAAGGAAACGCGAACGGGCTCAGCGTCAACAGTTCGACGGGAGACATAGACTTAACCGTATCCGCGAATGAGTTGCAAATAAAAGATTTACTCAATGTTACGGGTGACATACAACTCACGAACACAACAGGTAGCGTAGTGGTTGACAAGTTGATAGATACCAAGAACGGCTCTTTATCGATCAACGCGAACACTGACATTAAACTAGGTTCGGTGCAAGGTTTTACGAACGTTACGCTTACGACTCAAAGTGGTGACTTGCTAGACAACTCGGCGGATGAAACAAGCAACCTTACGACGACGGCGGACGTGGCGTTTAACGTAGCGGGCAACATCGGTTCGTCTAGTGAAGATTTTGACGTGGACGTCGCGACTCTCAACGTGGCCAACGTCAAAGGCCTTTACTTAAACGACATGAACGCTCTAACGCTTGGTAAGATAAACGCGACGGGCGATATCGCGATCAGTACGCAAAGTGGAGATTTGACGCAGAGCGCCAAAGTGCAAACCACGGGAAGGATTAGTTTAGACTCCGCCGGCTCATTTGTCATGAACGATGGCGTTAAGCTCCTCTCGACGGGAGACGGGGACGTTTCAATTCAAGCGCAAAACGGCGTTTCTTTATCAATGGTCGCAACGAACGCGAAAGTAAGCGTCACTTCGTCAACTGGTTCAATAAGTGACAACTTAAGCGCAATCGGCGCAAACGTTCAGGCGACAACTCTTAGCTTAAACGCTTCTAGCGGCGTTGGCGCGTTAAACGTAAAAGTCGCCTCTCTAAGCGCGACGAGCGTTTCAGGCGCGATAAGCGTAGTCAACGAAGGGGCTTTAAAGCTTACTTCGGTACAAACTTCCGGCGACGTTTCAGTTGAGGCCGAGAGTTTATCGCTGGGAACCATAAACGCGCTAGGAGCGACAGTTTCGTTAAAAGCGAATGGGGACGTCACGGACGACAATGGAGACGCCATAAACGTTACGGCTACAACGCTCAACGTAAATAGCAAAACCACTTTTGGCGGCGCGACCGACAAAGTGGAGATAGACGTAGATAGTTTAGCGTTGGCAAATGTGCAAAGCGCTTTTGTCGATGAGGCTGGAAGTTTAGATTTATCAACTCTAACGCTAAGCGATACGCTTGACGTCAGCGCCAATTCTCTCACTCTAAGCGGTAGCGTTA
>CALDOC010000190.1 GCA_937914675.1 uncultured Sulfurimonas sp. | reverse complement strand
TGAGCGAAAGGAACGTAATAAGCTTCACTCTCGTCAAAACAGAAACTAAACCCGACGAGCTTATCTTTCTCGTAATCCAATCCCGTCGTCTCCGTGTCAAACGCGACTATCGTTTCAGGCTTGAGCTTTGAGAGAATCTTGTTTAACTCTTTAGCGTCGCTCACCAAAGTTGCCATAAACTCTAGTTTTTTATCTTCGAAATTTTGTGGTTCTTGGTTTTGCGCCGCGCTCTGTTTGGTCTCGTCGCTAACCATGTTCTTTGCATGAAGGACTCGAAGAATTGAGTTTTGCTCATACTTTACAAGCTCGTCGTAAATGTTTAAAAATGGATGTTCCACGTCCATCCTATACTCTTCAAAATCTATTGTTTCAAATACGTCATGTTTGAGAGTCACAAGCTCTTTGGACATGTACGCTTGCTCTTTGCACTCTATGAGCTTTTTTTGATTCGCGCCTTTTATCTCGTGAACGTTCGCGTAGATGTTGTCAAGCGTGCCGTACTCTTTGAGAAGTTTTTCGGCGCCGACCTTGCCTATGCCTTTGACTCCGGGTACGTTGTCCGCGCTGTCGCCTAGGATGGACTGATAGTCTATGAACTGTTTGGGCGTCACGCCGTACTTTTCATAACAAGCTTTCTCGTTTACGCTCTTGCGTTTAATCGCGTCCACCAAGGTGACTCTGTCGTCGTCGATAAGCTGATACAAATCTTTGTCATGCGACACGACTCTCACGTGATAGCCCTTCGCCTGCGCGAGATGCGTCACGGTCGCTATCATGTCGTCGGCTTCAAAGCCGACTTGACCCAAAGTCTTGTAGCCCATCTTGTCTATCCACTCTATCGCTATGGGGAGTTGCATGGTGAGTTCTGGTGGGGGAGCCGAACGATTCGCTTTGTAGTTGGGGTCTATCTCGTTTCTAAAGGTATTGCCCTTTGTGTCTATCGCGAAAATTATATAGTCGCTGTCATGTTCTTTTTGAAGCGTCGCGATGAAGTTTGTAAAACCAGTTAAAAGACCCGTGGGAAAACCGTCTTTATTCTTTAAGTGTTGGGGGAGCGCGTAAAAACTACGAAAGAAAAAACCAAACGTATCTATAACTGTAACTGTTTTACTCATTATTTACCTTCTTGCATATCTAACATGTCGTCTATGGCGTCTTCGAGCAATTCATGGTCGTATCCCGCGTCTCGCGCTTTTCGCAACCCAAAATTTATGGCCTGTTCCGAAAAGGGTTTGTTTATTGGAAGCACTGTTTTTATGATATTGAGAACCGTAGAGTACTCTCGTACGCTCTTAGGAGCCGCTGAAGGATTGTCTGCGTATTTGATGATGTCTACAAATTCTTCATCAAAACCCCAATGAGAAAAAATCTCGGCGGTGACTTCCGAACTAGTCACTCCGGCGTAAGCTTTTTCAGCCGCGGCTATGTCATTTGACGACTCTATTTCAGAATGAAAGCTTATATCTTCGTCATCTTGTATTACGCTATTTGAGATAAGAATTTTTCCCATCTCCTGTAAAAAGGCGCTAAGGTAAAGTTTGTCGGCTTTTTTTCTATCCACCTTAGCGTACCACTTTTGCACAAGCGTCGCTTGAAGAGATGAAACTTCGGCAAACTTGTCGCTTGTTACGCCATAAGGTTGCATGTCCACGTTTAAAAGTTTGCGAATGGAATTTCCCAAAGCGATGGATCGCGTCATACTCATGCCAAAAAGACTAACCGCTTGAGCGACGCTGAGTATATCTCTCCCAAAACTATAAAGCGGCGAATTAGCGGCCTTTAAGAGGTTCGCCACTATCATGGGATCGGGTTCTATCACTTTCGCGAGTTCCGCTATGCCGGACTCTTCGTCCGCGTAAACCCTGTTTATGTCTATAATTGTTTTTGAGAGAGGGGGAAGAGACTTTATGCTTTCCACTATCGAGCTTTTCATAACAAGCCTTTTTTAGACTTATTATAGCGTATTAGTAGACTTAATGACAGTGATGTTCAACCTTGGGAGGAGTGTTTATAAAACCAACGCCATGATATATGGTAAACGCTCCATAAAGAAGAACAGCCACCGCAGACAAACTCATCATCATGTTTCTAAAGCTAGTCGCAGACGCCAATGAAGCTAAAAAACCCACCGCGAACATAGCGGGAATAGTGCTCATCCCAAAAATAGCCATGACTAACGCTCCATAAACGGGGTCCGCCGTGCTAGCCGCCGTGATGGCGAAGAAATATACGAAACCACATGGCAAAAGTCCATTTAACATCCCCAAAGTAAAAAAACTAAGGTTTGATTTCGAGTTTAAAATGCTTTTAAACGATTTTTTATAAAATGGCGTTGAAGCGAAGGAGTGTTCTATAAGAGTTAAAAATTTCATTTTTCCCATAAGAGAGAGTCCCGCAAGTATCATAGCGATGCCAGCGACAACTAAAAGCACTCCGTTTGCGGTGTTTGAAAACCTCACAACGCTACCGATAGAACCAAAAATAGCCCCTAAAATAGAGTAAGTCAACACCCTTCCAAACGAGTATAGCAAATGTGCGGCGCTTTGAGAAAGCTTACTACTTGCCGGTTCTATCTTGATGGTGCTATACGCCAACACGATTCCACCACACATACCAATACAGTGACCAAATGAGCCTAAAAAAGCAATGCTTATGATTGTGAATAAATTTACTGTTTCCATT
>CALDOC010000189.1 GCA_937914675.1 uncultured Sulfurimonas sp. | reverse complement strand
CAAAAGCGGAGAGGAACTTTATCTTGAAAGTTCTTTTATACCTATAGTCGATTCAGATAAAAATATACTTGAAGTCTTGTGTTTTTATATCGACTTGACAGAGAGAGTGCAACTCAATCAAGAAATTATAAGCACTCAGAGAGAAGTCATTTCCACTATGGGCGCAATAGGTGAAACCCGCTCAAAAGAGACAGGAGCGCATGTCAGGCGAGTCGCCGAGTATTCAAAACTTTTAGCGCTTATAGCGGGTTTTAGCATAGAAGACGCAGAAGAGTTAAAAATGGCTTCGCCCATGCATGACATTGGAAAAGTCGGCATTCCCGACAACATACTAAACAAACCAGCAAAATTAACGCAAGATGAATTTGAAATTATGAAAACGCACGCTTCTCTTGGATATGAGATGCTACGACATTCAAATCAAAAGCTTTTGCGTTCGGCTGCAATTGTCGCTAACGAACACCATGAAAAATGGGATGGAAGCGGTTATCCAAATGGGCTCTCAAAAGGCGATATACATATTTATGGTCGCATAACCGCAATTGCGGACGTTTTTGACGCGCTTGGACATGACAGAGTTTATAAAAAAGCTTGGCCTCTTGAAAACATTTTAGAACTCTTAAAAAAAGAGCAAGGCAAACATTTTGATCCAAACTTGGTAGATCTTTTTATGAACAATTTGGATGAATTTCTTAGGGTTAAAAAAGAATTTGATGAAGAAAACTTATGAGATGTTTTTTAAATGCTCTATTTATAGCATTGATTTCTTTTGCGTTCAACGCATGCAGTGGCGAAAAAGAGATAATTAAAATTGGCATATCTCCTTGGCCGGGTTACGAACCGCTCGTTCTTGGCGTTGAAAAAGGATTTTATGAAGATATGGACGCGCGCATAGTTCGTTACGCAACGCCATCCGAATCTTTTCGAGCGCTTCGCGATGGCATTATAGACGTCGCCGCGTTTACCGCGGACGAAGTGCTTCACTACGCGGAGGTGAGAGACAAACCAAAAATGTTTTTGGTTTTAGATATCTCCAATGGTGGCGACGCAATAGTCGCAAGACCTGAGATTAAATCCATAAGTGAACTCAAAGGAAAAAGAGTTTATGTTCAAAGCAGCGCGTTAGGAGATTATCTCATCAAGAGAGCTACGGATTTCGCTCATGACGTAAGAATAGAAGAGATCAACGTATCGACCGTAGAACTTGGAAAACATCTCAAAGATTATAAATCTAAAAAAGTCGACGCGCTTGTGACGTATGAGCC
The DNA here is from genome assembly GCA_937914675.1 of uncultured Sulfurimonas sp. Classification (GTDB taxonomy): domain Bacteria; phylum Campylobacterota; class Campylobacteria; order Campylobacterales; family Sulfurimonadaceae; genus Sulfurimonas. The sequence goes on along the minus strand of CALDOC010000189.1, from coordinate 1,909 downwards.
TTTCTTGACGCAACTACTAAACGAAGGCGCTCATGTTATTTTTGACAGTACGCAAATACCCCAAGAGATTGTTGACGTCATGGTAACAAACAACGAAACCATACGCACAAAACAAGAAGCGCTCAAAAAACTAGTCAAGGGATGGTACAAATCCTTAGAGTTCATTAACTCCAACAAAAAAATGGCTATGCGAATGATGGCTCATTATGAAAATATATCGAGTGAGGAGTTTGCAAAATCCTACTCGAAGTTAATTATTCCATCTCGGGAAGAAACGATAGAAATGTTGCAGACGGACAAAGGTTCTTTTAAAACCATGTTGCAAAGATTATCTGAACTCATGTTTCAAAAAGGAAGCTTAAACAAAAAAATCGACACCTCTCTTTTAATTGAATCAAGCTTAGTGGAACAAAAGAAATAAAATGAACGTTTCATTAAAATATTTGGTGCCAATGTTGGTTTTTCTTATAGGTCTTTCAGCCATGGGAGTTAACACCTACTTTTACGTTAGCGATGAAGATAAAATCCGAGCAAGGCAAGCCAAAGAAACAGCTTCAATCATTGGACATAGAATTGCCAACGAGATAGAAAAACGATCTCTTTACGATGAGAACTCATATCCAGATTTAATACGCATCGTTTCACAGTATACTTTGGAGCAATTAAACGTCGCCAAACTCTTCAATGAAAATGGCAAGATCATTTTTCAATCCACTCCCGTTAAATTTGGAAATCAATTCAAACATGACGTCTCTCATGTCGTCGAACAAGTGAGCAGAGAAATAAAAGCAAGAATCAGTATTGACGAGCAAGAGACATACGTCGAGGCCATTATTCCATTGTTGATGCCCTTAAAAGAGACATATGTTCAATCTGCAAAATATGGCGCGCTCTATTTGCAATTTGACATGAGCGACGTGAAAAAGAGATCAATGGAACAGATACTTCATCACGCCATTCGCAACGCTTTTGTCATCTTGTTGATGGTGTTGGTTCTCGCCATCTTGATTCACGTATTGATATTAAAACCTTTAACAAAACTACACACTACGACAAAAGCCATGAAAGAGGGTTATATGGATCTCAGACTAAGCGAAAAAAGTAAAAATGAACTCGGAGATTTAAATCGCTCTTTCAATGAAATGGCATCTCAAATTCGCATGCATCAGCTGGAACTAGAGGAGAAGATTGAAGAAGCCGTTTATAAGAACATGCATCAAAACCATATCATGCTACAACAGAGTCGTTTAGCCGCCATGGGGGAGATGATAAACAATATCGCTCATCAATGGAGACAACCACTCAACGCCCTTGGTTTAGTGGTTCAAAAAATTGAATTTCTTTACAGTCGTGGAAAACTTGATGATAAAAGTCTCAACGAAAACATTGAAAAAAGTCAAATCTTAATCAATGGAATGTCAACGACTATAGACGATTTTAGCAATTTTTTTAGTCAAAATAAAGAAAAAAAAGTTTTTTTATTGAAAGATTTGATTGATGAGGTTTTAATGTTTATAGATGGTTCATTAAAAGAAGCGGAGATACAAACAACTATAAAGGTGGATAAGTTAACAAAAATTTTCACCTACAGAAATGAACTCATGCAAGTTATTGTAAATATTCTCAACAACGCCAAAGACGCTCTTGTCGAGACGCAAACTAAAAACAAAAAAATAAATATTTCATGCGTTGCAAAAAACGAAAGCCTAGTCTTAAATATAAGCGACAACGCTGGCGGCGTTCCAGACGCCATATTGGAAAAAATTTTTGATCCATACTTCACGACAAAAGAAGAAGGAGAGGGAACCGGCATTGGGCTTTATATGTCAAAAATGATTATTGAAGAGAACATAGGTGGCGAGCTGTCCGCTCACAACGACCATGAAGGGGCTGTTTTTTCCATCACTCT
>CALDOC010000188.1 GCA_937914675.1 uncultured Sulfurimonas sp. | reverse complement strand
GTCTTTTATCACTTCGAGTTTACCCGCCGCGTCCGTCGACAACGCCGCGTCTCTTTTGAAAAAAACTTCTGCGCCATGCTCTTTGGAAATCTTCGCAATTTCATCCGAATCGGTGCTAACCACGACGTGTTCAAATAGTTCGCTTTGCAGCGCCTGTTCTATGGTGTGCGCTATCAAAGGTTTGCCATGAATTGGTTTGATGTTTTTGTTCTTAACGCCTTTGGAACCGCCTCTAGCGCAAATGGTGCATAAGACTTTAAAATCTTCCATTTATAACTCCTCTCTCTTTATCTTGTCTATGAGTCTTACGATTTTGAGTCCCTCTTCAAAACCGCAAACGTCTTTCGCGTCGCCGCTTAGTATGGCTCTGTGCATGTTTACGTAGGAGTGGTTTTTGTCCACTTTTGGCGAGTTCGCCAAAACGCTTTGATTGGCGTTCACGTCGTAGCTCACGAGCCTGTTGTTGATGAGGTCGGCCTCAATCGTTGTCTCTTTCGTATGGATGATCAATCTTCTCATAGGCGTTTTGCTAAGGTAATCCATGGTGACGTTGAGAATCGTCTTTTTGTCCGTGACCATGATGGCCGTAAAAACGTCGTCCGAATCTATCTCCAAATCGCTAACTTTTGCGCTGATGGAATCCATCTTGAGAACGTCTCCAAAAAGCCAAGTGGAGTAATCGAGCTCATGGCTTAAATCCCTCAAGACTCCGCCGCCTTGGGTGGCGTGAGCGCTATAGGAGTTTGCGTAATCTCTCTCCGGTCTCCACGAAGGGAGGTATTGCCCGCAAATCACGTTCGCGTAGTATACTTTTTGCGTTCTTAACAACTCTTTTAATTTTTGCATGACATGATGAAACCGCAAGTTGTAGGCGGTGAAGATTTTGTTGTTCGTCTCAAAGAGCTCATAAACCTTTTCATAAAGCGGCTTCTCCACGAGTATGTTTTTGAAATTCACTTTTGAGCATAGGTGCTTCAACTGCTCATGATGTTTTGAGGTCACGCTCGAGATGACGAAATAATCGTAAACTTCCAAATCCTCAACGTCGGTTAAATCTTCATACGTCACTTGGTTCGCCAAATTTTGCCGGGTCACCACGTCGATGGAGGAGACAGCGTCAAAACTTTTTAAAATCTCAAAATGCCTTTTGCCGATGGAGCCGTATCCCACTATGAGAACTTTCAATTAAAACTCCTATCGTCGACTAACATTCGACCCTGTTCCTGCCGCTGTTTTTGGCTAGGTAAAGCTTTTCGTCAGCCTCTTTTATCGTGTCTAAAATCTCATGCTCCTCATCGTGAAGCGCGCATCCAAAGCTGCACGTGAGAGCGCCGACGTCTTTAAACTGATAAGTTTCAATCGCCACCCTTAAATGTTGAGCCATCTCTTTAAGCTCGCTTTTTTGATTCGTTTCGCAAATGATGATGAACTCTTCGCCGCCCCATCTGAT
>CALDOC010000187.1 GCA_937914675.1 uncultured Sulfurimonas sp. | reverse complement strand
ATCAGATGGGGCGGCGAAGAGTTCATCATCATTTGCGAAACGAATCAAAAAAGCGCCCTTAAAGAGATGTCGGAACATTTAAGGGAGGCGATTGAGGATTATCATTTTAAAGATGTCGGCGCTCTCACATGCAGCTTTGGATGCGCCCTTCACGATGAGCGACGTAAGATTTTAGACACGATAAAAGAAGCCGACGAAAAGCTTTACGTAGCCAAAAACAGCGGCAGAAACAGAGTCGAATGTTAATCGACGATAGGAGTTTTAATTGAAAGTTCTCATAATCGGATACGGCTCCATCGGCAAAAGGCATTTTGAGATTTTAAAAGGTTTTGACGCTGTTTCCTCCATCGACGTAGTGAGTCGTCAAGAGCTGGCGAACCAAGCGACGTATAAAAATTTGGCTGACATTGAAAATTTGGAAATTTACGATTATTTTATCATCTCAAGCGTAACCGTAAAACATTATGAGCAGTTAACCTACATTTGCTCAAAAGTGAATTTTAAAAATATACTCGTTGAAAAACCGCTCTACGATAGAGCTCATGAACGGTTTGAGACAAACAATAAAATATTTACCGCGTATAACCTAAGATTTCATCATATTTTACAAAAATTAAAAGAGCTGCTAAGTACTCAAAAAGTATACTACGCGAACGTGATTTGCGGACAATACCTCCCTTCATGGCGACCAGAACAAGATTATAAAAAGTCGTACAGCGCTCATGCTAATCAAGGTGGTGGAGTTTTAAGAGATTTAAGTCATGAGTTGGATTACTCCACTTGGCTCTTTGGCGATGTTATCAAGATGGAGTCGATAAGCGTCAAAGTTAGCGATTTGGAGATAGATTCGGACGATATTTTTACGGCGATTATGGTCACCGACAAAAAAACAATTCTCAACGTCACCATGGATTACCTTAGTAAAACGCCGATAAGAAGATTGATTATCCATACAAAAGAGAGAAGCGTTGAAGCCGACCTCATAAACAATAGACTCCTAAGTTATGACGTAAACGCCAATCAAAGCGTTTTGCTGGATTCGCCAATAGTGGACAAAAACCACACATACGTAAACATGCACAAAGCCATACTCAGCGGCGACGCTAAAGACGTTTGCGGTTTTGAAGAAGGACTTAAAATCGTAAAACTAATAGACATGATAAAGCGAGAGGAGTTATAATTGAAAGATTACAAAGTGTTATGCACCATTTGCGCGAGAGGCGGTTCCAAAGGCGTTAAGAACAAAAACGTCAAACCAATTCATGGCAAACCTTTGATAGCGCACACCATAGAACAAGCGCTAAAAAGCGCGCTATTTGAACATGTCGTGGTTAGCACCGATTCGGATGAAATTGCGGAAATTTCCAAAGAGTATGGCGCTGAAGTTTTTTTCACAAGAGACGCGGCGTTGTCGACGGACGCGGCGGGTAAACTCGAAGTGATAAAAGAC
>CALDOC010000186.1 GCA_937914675.1 uncultured Sulfurimonas sp. | reverse complement strand
TATGGTTCAGGATTTTATCAGTATGAAGCCATAGAGCCGCTCGTTGTGAACAGGGCGCAAAGAACCCCCACTGAAGAGAATATAGACCTTATGATTTTAGTCTATAAGAAGATAGGATATCCTGAAAAAGTCGTCGCAGTGTTGGAGTCTCAATATCTTGAAGACCCATCGAGGACGATATTGCTTACTAAAGCGTTGGGCCTTAGTCTTGAAATAGGTGACTTAGAGTTGTCAGAACGCTTCATCAAACTTATCGAAGCGAATAAACTCTATTCAAAGGCGGATGCCGTGTTGTTAGCGCGATACTACTACATAAATCAAGATGTTCCAAAGGCTTATGAGCGTCTTTTTGAAGTAGATGAAAACTTGAGCGCCAAAGAGCCTGATGAGATAAAATATTTTGAGTTATTATCAGATTTGGGATGGTATTTACAGCATAACGATGAGGCGGCAAGAGCTTCAAAAGAGCTATTTAAATTAAAAAAAGCGCGTTTAGTGGATTATGAGAGAATTTCTCTAGTTTATCAAAAAAGCGATCCTAAGTTGGCTCAAGAGGCTGTTAAAAGCGCGTATAAAGAGTATAAACTATCCTATCTTTTTTATAGTTACGCCACTTCAGCGATGAACGCCAAAAATTACGATGAATTGAAGAGTGTTTTAGACGATCTTGATGAGAGTTCTCCATTACAAAAGGAGGCGCTATATTGGGTTGTAAAATCACAAGTTTACGCCTATTATAAGCAAAAGGAGTTAGAAAAAGAGGCACTTTTAACGGCATTCGCCTTAGCGCCAGAGAATTATCAGATACAATTAACGCTTTTATGGTATTTTATGGATGTTAATGATGTTAAAAGTTTAAACAAAATTTTAACTGATATGGCGGAGAGTAGCGATTTGGACTCATTTTTTTATTTTCCTTTGGCTTCGGCATATTTTTCTCTCAGTGACGTCAATAAAGCCTCTTATTTTACGCAAAAACTTCTCTATGCCAATGATCGCGTTACCCAATCATTACAGTTTAAATTTTTACAAGCCTACATATATCAGGCGCAAAACAATGAAGAGGCGTTTCAGAGTAGCATGATTGATATCGTTTCACAATTAAAAGCAGAAGCTAAGGAAAATCCACGCTTAAAAGTGCAAGATGCTTATCTTTCAAACTATTTACGAGCCAGTATGCATGTAAGTGGGGCGGAGAAATTTGAAAAAGATCTGAAAAAGGCTAAAAAATATCTCACTAAACAAAATTATA
>CALDOC010000185.1 GCA_937914675.1 uncultured Sulfurimonas sp. | reverse complement strand
CAAAAGTTTATATGAAAAACTTTTTGGCAAAATACAAGATTCCCACCGCTCGTTACATTGAAACTGATTCCATAGAAGACGCTTTTAAATTTACAAATGGTTTAACCGCTCCAATCGTTGTAAAAGCTGATGGTTTGTGTGGGGGCAAAGGCGTTATTATCGCGCAAAGTCATGACGAAGCGAAAGTCGCGATTAGCGAGATGTTAAGCGGTAAGAGTTTTGGCGACGCCGGGCTTAAAGTGATAGTGGAAGAGTTTTTAGATGGCTATGAGCTCTCCATGTTCGCCGTTTGTGACGGACAAGATTACATATTGCTTCCCGCGGCGCAAGATCATAAACGTTTATTAGATAACGACGAGGGACCAAACACTGGGGGAATGGGCGCTTACGCTCCAACGCCGCTTGTTGATGAAGAACTTTATCAGAAGGTGAGAGATCGAGTTATTCGTCCTACTCTAGAAGGCATGCAAAAAGAAGGAGCGCCTTTTGAGGGCGTTCTTTTTATCGGAATCATGGTTGTCAACGGGGAACCGATTACATTAGAGTTTAACGTGCGTTTTGGAGATCCCGAATGTGAAATTTTGATGCCTCTCATGACGTCAAGCGTTAGTGATATGTTTTACAAAGCCGCAACGAATAGACTGGCTGAAATCAAAGTGGAGTTTTCTTCGCAATACGCGGTCGGCGTTGTCATGGCGAGTGGAAATTATCCATATTCAAGCTCAATTCCCGCGCAAATTATTTTAGACGACGTTAAACATGAAGAGATAGAACGCAACACTCATATCTCTTTTGCGGGAGTAAGCTTGGAAGATGACAAACTTTACGCCGATGGTGGACGCGTTTTAGTGTGCGTTGGTTTGGGAGATAGCATCAAAGAAGCGAGAGATAGAGCGTATTTAAGATGTGGACAAATTCATTACGCTGGAAAAAAGATAAGAACCGACATCGCTTATCAAGCTCTTTAGGATATAAAATTGAATGAAGAGATAGAAAATACTCTCTATAGAGAAGAGTTAACTTTAGCTTCCATAAAAAAAAGAGCGCTTGCCTCTATAGTAGATGAGTTTTTACTCTCTTTTTTACTTATAATCGCTCTTTGGGACTCATTTATAAACGCTCAGACTACGGAAGAGATTATAAACCTAAGTAATAATTTTGTCATGGAATATATATTTA
>CALDOC010000184.1 GCA_937914675.1 uncultured Sulfurimonas sp. | reverse complement strand
AATTTATCTATCTTTGCTTCTATCGCATGCAGTCCTTTGATCGTATTGCTAGCGTTTTCTTGAATCGTTTTTATCTTCTGGTTGTTATCTCCAGCTTCATCATTTAAAAATAATTTTCCATTGTCATGCAGCGCGGAATGATGCGATGCAAGTTCTTGAGAGAGTAAATCGACAAAACCATGATTGTTGCATCTAAGACATGAGAGCATATCGTCGATCCATGTTCCTAATTCACATTTGTGAGGGTCAAGCGTTTTAGTGAACTTTTCTCCCGTTTTTAGCGAATGTTCAAACTCTTTTACCCAATCCACATGCTGTTCTTCAACTTTAGCTATGAAAGACAACTGCGCATCTTTATACGAACTAAATCCAAGAAGTTTTCTAACGCTCACAATGGGAATGATTTTTTCCTTATGATTAATGACGCCATCAAAATGCTTAGGTAGATAACTAATTGAGCTTGGCGCCTGATACTGCAATAGTTCCGTTATGTCGTCTATGTCTATCAAATAGTTTTGTTTATTCACTTCAATTTGTAAAAACTGCATGTTTGGATTCCTATGACATCATAATTTCATAAGGGCGTTTAACTTCTCGTATTACTTCGTCAACGCTCATGTGACGGGATTTGCGCAAAAACTCTCTACCGTCTAAATAAATTAAGACGGTGGGAATCGCAAACACGCCAAAGTGCGCGGCGACGTCTTGTTCCACTGAAACGTCTATGCTGAGTATTTCGAAATTTTCGAAATTTTCATCTATCGCTTCGAGAAGTTTTGGTTTGAGCGCATGGCACACGTTACATGTCGGCGCGGAAAAGTACACCATCACCGCTAAGTTTTCTTTGATTGTTTTATCTGTATTTTCAATTGTATTCATAGCGAAATTATACTGTATAATTTCATTATGAGCTCAATAATTTTTTCAATTTTAACCATTTATATTTTTATAGTCATGGGTTACGTCGCCAAAATGAGTTTTAAAGAACGCATTGACGATACAACCATAACTCTCATAAACGTCTACTTTTTACAAGTATTTTTAACGTTTTGGGGTCTTTTGATTCGTCCCGTGGACATGACCCTCATGTACGCTCCACTCATATATTTCGTCATCGTGGCGATTGTTGTCTTGGCGTCGGCCATTTTTGCTAGATTTTTGTTTAAAGACAAAAAAGAGTACTCCATCGCCACCGTCGCCGCCATCATAGGAAACACTGGAAATCTCGGCATCCCAATCAACGTCGCCATCTTTGGAGAAGAGTCCATTCCCTACACGACGATTGTAAATCTAGTCAACGTGTTCGTAGTCTACACCATAGGAGTTTTTTACTACTCTCGCGGCAGTTTTGACACGAAGACGTCGCTTATGAACATAGTGAAGCTCCCCATACTCTGGGCGGCCATACTCGCCATAATCATAAGCGCGAATGGGATAAGACCAAACGCTCCCATCATGAACATGCTCATGATGGGAGCGTACGCGTCCATGACCATGCAGCTTTTTTTGTTTGGGATTTATCTCTATGGAACAAAAATAAAAGAGCTAAACAAATCATTGATGGCGTGGGTGCTTACTTTTAAATTTATCCTACTTCCAGCCATCGCCTTTATCGTACTCGTAAACGTAGAGCTGGACTCCATGATAAAAGGCGTCATATTCATAGAACTCATGACGCCCTTGGCCGTCGCAAACGTAAACTTGGCGTCTCTCTACGACTGCAGTCCGAGAGTCGTGACGGCTTTGGTCTTTATCTCCTCTCTTTTGTTTTTGGGAGTCGTGTTCGTTGGAGTGGAGTTGTTGAAATATTTGTAGTTGCAGCTTTTGAGCCTCGTCATGATCCCCATACTCTTTGAAATCTATGCGAGAAAAGAGTTGTGATTTCTAATCAGAATTTAAAATAGCGATTTGTATGTGGTTTTGAGCTTTAAAAGTTATAACTTATTTATGATACAATTCTCTAAAAACGAATCAAAGGACGTTGTATGGGATTATTTAGCGGATGTTCTAAAGAACAGGATAAAATTAACGAGTTGGAACAAATAAATAGAGCCCTTCGAGCCGAAGTGGAAGAGTTGAAAGTAGCTAAGGCGCAACAAGAAAATCTTGCTAATTCGTACAAAACCAATTCAGCTAAAGAAGAAGCGATTCACACTATCGTTCAAATACTTTTAAAGTCGTACAAAAGCGGCGTGACGTTTACAAAAACAATCATGGAATCGGTAGTTGAGCAATTAGTCGACGCAAGCGAGCTTAACGTTCAAACTTCAAAATGCATCGACGTCGTTCAAAAAGATTCTCAGAGCATTAGCGGTTCCGTTGAATTGATTGCGCAAGAGGCTCAAAATCTCAACAATGGCGCAAGTTCTCTTAACAATAGCGTTTCTTCCATCTCGTCCGTTATCAATCTTATTAAAGACATCTCGGACCAAACGAATCTTCTTGCCCTAAACGCGGCGATAGAAGCGGCTAGAGCTGGAGAACATGGACGTGGGTTCGCCGTAGTCGCCGATGAAGTTCGCAAACTTGCCGAACGCACTCAAAAGGCGACTCAAGAAGTTGAAATCAGCATAGGACAGTTAAAGCAAAACACTTCTGAGATTCAAGATATTTCTGAAATGGTTCGAGACAATACCGACATTATGAACAACAACCTCGTCTCTTTCTTCGAAGAACTCAACTTTGTTATATCTAGCTCGCATAAAATTGCGAACATTACGGAAAACATCTTGAATGAAATTGGCGTGGGAACTGGAAAACTAGACCATATCCTTTTCAAGCTGTTAGGTTACAACGCGTTTATCAATAATGAAAAGAGTGAACTAGTCGATGCGAATGGCTGTGAATTTGGAAAATGGTTTGAAATAAATAAGGTAAAAATAAAAGACGACGCAAAAACCATTTCTAGCTTAGGCGCTCACCATATAACCGTTCATCAAGAGACTAAGCATGCCGTGGAACTCTGGAGAAACAACGAACTTAAAAAAGCCATAGAAACGATGATGAACGTCGAACGTTCTAGTGAAGTTGGTTTCGAAGAAGTGTACGCTAGTTTTGTGAAGTATCGTAAATAATTCGCATATTACATCCAT
>CALDOC010000183.1 GCA_937914675.1 uncultured Sulfurimonas sp. | reverse complement strand
TTGACGACAAAGCCAATGTACTCATCTCCAACGACTCCAAACTAGCGCGTTTCAGCGAAGCGGTCGCGGTTGTCAAAACTCCATCCAACGGCTACTTCGTAGGCGGATACTCGATGGATGGCTCTCTTCTCGTTTTAAAGTTGGACTCCTCGGGAAGCATGATTTTCACCAAAACGTTCGGAACAAAAAATTTCGATAGGATGAACAATCTTATATTGATGAGCGATGGCGGGGTTTTGGCCATTGGTTCTTCCGTGACGTCAAGATCGACCTCCGACGACCTGTTCGAAACGGGACTAGGCAGAAATGACATTTTTCTAACGAGATTTTCAAAAAATGGACAAAAACTTTGGAGCAAGAAGTACGGAACTGCGTACGACGACGCGGGGATAGACGCGGCCGAAGCGAGTGATGGGTCCATTATCGTCCTAAGCGCCACTTCGCATGAAAAGCGCAAAGACGTCACGCTTACGCGCATTAACGAAAATGGCGACAAAATGTGGCTAAAACATTACGAAGGCGAAAGACTCGTAACGCCGCGTAAAATCATTCGACTTCGCGACGGTAATTTTTTGGCGTCGCTCAGTCAATACGACGATACGCAAAAAGAACAAATTCGACTCATAAAATTTGATTTATACAAAAACGTGCTTGAGGACAAACAAATATTCACCACCTACCCAAGCGCGCTTAACGACATAAAAGAGTTTTCTGACGGTGCTTTGATGGGCGTTGGTTACGTGAAAGACGTTTACAACACGGACGGATTGGCGATGATTTTCGACTCGCGGTTGACAATGCTCAAACAGGAGCATTATGGCGGAGAAAATTATGACGTTTTCAACGCCATCTCAATCCTTCACAACTCTCAAGCGGTGGTAGCTGGAGCTCGAACGAATGAAGACTCGCAGGAATCGAATATGTGGATCGTGAAACTCAACAAAGACGCCACGATGGCGCAAGTTTCAACACAAATGACGACGAAAAACATAAAATCAACCCATGAAACGCTTTGCGAAATATACAAAGACGAAATAAACGCCAAC
>CALDOC010000182.1 GCA_937914675.1 uncultured Sulfurimonas sp. | reverse complement strand
TATATTGTAACAATTTTTCAAGATTCTTTCTGAAAAACTGAGTAAATTTCAACTATTAGAGGTGCCATTTACTCAATTTTCTTTCACTTTTACATCATTTTCACTTTTTGTAATCTAACAAGCTGTTCATATCTAAAGAGATTATAAGTAAGGTTTAAAAATCCAATTGCTGACTTAATTCTTTTTATGCCTATGCACTTCATATGAAGGGCATCATTCATTGAGTTTGTCATAAATCCAAATATATGTTCTACTCTTGCTCTTGTTTTTGATTTGAGATTATTTGATTCTTTTTGAATCTCTGTTAGTGGACTCCCTCTGTAGCCTTTTTCATGGACGAAGCTTTCGCAGTTTTTCTCTTGAAGAAACTCTTCTATCTTTTGGCTTCTGTATGCACTGTCTGCATAGAGTGCATTATCTGTTTCATCTACAATATTCTCAACTTCATTGGAGTCATGAGGTGCTGCACTACTGACACTATACTTTGTGATAAGTTTTGTTTTGGAGTCTGCGTTTATATGGTCTTTATAGCCATAGTGTCTCTCGCCGCTTTTAGTCATCCATCTTGCATCTGTATCTTTTTGGATGAGTTTACTTCTTTTTCCATTTTTGTCTTTTTTTGCAAACTCTAATGGTATTGCACCTTTTTTGATATCTGCATTATCTTCTTTAGAATTTCTTTGTCTTGGCACATCAACGAATGTTGCATCTATCATACTCCCTTCTTTTGCAATTATCCCTTGTGTCATGAGTTGTTGGGCAAAAAGATTGAAGAGTTTTTCTGATAGGTTTGCTTGGGAGAGTTTCTCTTTAAAAAGCCATACTGTCTTTTCATCTGGAACTATACTCCCTATCTTTAAGCCAAGAAATTGTTTAAAAGATGTTCTATCATTTATTTGAAACTCTGTTTGTCCATCGCTTAGGTTATAGTACTTCTGTAAAATTAATATTTTGAACATCATTATCTTATCAAATGATGGTCTTCCTCCAGCACCTTTAGGCTCTACATGTAAAGCTTTTTCTATAGGCTCTCTGAATAGTTCCCAGTTTATTACTTTATCTAATTTACTGAGTGGCGGTTGATACTCTTTGATTTTTCTCTCATGATATTCTGTATCAAATAATCCTGCCATTTTTTACACCCTTGCTTTTGATATATCTTTAGATTTTATCTAATTTTTGCTTTTGACTTAATTATTGGTAGTTTTTAGAGGTTCCCTTATTTCTGTTCTTGTTTGTGCTTCATTCATATAAAAAATTTATTCATTTTTGTCATATTGATAATTTTAGCAAAATAAAGCAAAATATAACTATTTAAATACTCACCTCTTTAATGTCCGCAATTTTTAAAATACTTTTATAGATGGAAGCGACTAAAGATTTTCTGTTGTTTTTTACAGTTTCATCTTCCGCGTTTACCATGACATGAGTAAAGAAACCATCAAGAGCGTCTTTTAATCCTAAAAGCGCGTCCAACTCCTCTTCATACGAGTTGTAACTTTTTGCGCTCACTTCACTATATCTTTTATAGAGATTTTTTTCAGCGTCTTCTACCAAAAGTTGTTCATTTACTTCTAAATCATCCGCTAAGTTTATCTCTTTTGTGATGTTTGCGACGCGCTTAAACGTGGATGACACTTCATCAAAACCCTCTGAGCTTACAAGGTTGTTCAGCGCTTCTATCTTTTGTCCAAGAGCTAAAAGTTCTCTCTCTCCTGACGCCAAAACGGCTTCTACGATAGAAGGATTTACTTTATAGTATCGTTTGACTCTCTCTAGTATAAAAGCTTCTAATTTTTCCAAATCAATCGCTTCATAATTCTTGGACAACTCTTTTAACGTTGAGACCACGTTAAACTCAAATCCAAATTCATTGACAATTCTCATGACTCCATTGACGGCGCGACGAAGCGCGAATGGGTCGCGTGATCCCGTAGGGATTTGATTTACGCTAAAAAGAGCTAAAAGAGTGTCAAGTTTTATACTCATGGCGACAATCGCGCTCAAAGGAGTCGATGGCAACGCGCTCTCTTCTCCATCTGGCAAATATTGCTCGGTGATGGCTATCGCCACGTCTTCGTTCTCGCCCTGCTCTATGGCGTAATATCCGCCCATGAGACCTTGAAGCTCCGTGAACTCGTAAACCATTTCACTCATTAGGTCGGCTTTGGCTAATTCCACGGCTCTGATTAAATCCTCTTTTTTCGCATCTATTTTATACATGTCAAAAAGCGCGTTGGCTATGACGCCCTCGCGGTTAATCTTGTCGCCCACGCTGCCAAGACCTTTAAAGAACGCGACTTTTTCAAGACCCTTCGAGCTTAGGCCATTTTTCAAATCATTGTCGTAGAAGAAGAGTCCGTCCGCCAAACGGGGGCGCAAAACCCTCTCGTTTCCCTTTATCACGTGAGAAAAATCATCCGTGAGAGCGTTTGACACGACCACGAACTTGTTGACGAGTTTGCCGTCTTTGAAGACCGGAAAGTAGCGCTGATGCTCTTTCATGGAAACTATGATAACTTCGGGAGGAAGTCTCAAAAATTCTTCGTCAAACGTGCCCAAAAGCGCCGTTGGATTTTCGGTAATCGCCACGACTTCTTCAAAAAGCTCCGCGTCGACTTCAATTTTGAGACCGTTCTCCGCTTCAATTTTAGCAAAATCGGCCAAAATTTTCTCGCCTCTAAGTTCTGGAAAAAGCGTGACTCCTCCGTTTTTTAGAACCTTAAAGTAATCCTTCGCCCCTTCGATTTCAACAGCTTCAAAATTAGCTATGCGGTGCAGGTAAGTCTCTTTTGAAGAGTTTACTCCAAAAAGAGTAACTGGAACCAACTCGTCTCCCAAAAGTACGTTTACCCAACGAATGGGACGAATAAAACTCTCAACCGCGCTTCCCCATCTCATGGACTTTCCAAAATCGAGCGACTTTATCCAAGAATCGATTATCTCTGGCAACAACTGCTCTGAGGGCTTGCCCTTAACTTCTTTTTTGTAGTAAAGAACTTCTTTTCCGCCTTTGTTGATTGAAGAAAGATCTTCAAGCGAGACGCCGCATTTTTTTGCAAAACCGCTTGCCGCTGCCGTTGGCTTGCCATCTTTGTAAGCGACGACCATCGGCGCGCCAAAAAACTCTTCTACGCCATCGGCTTGACTCGTTATGAATTCTCTATGCCATACGACTAAACGACGAGGAGTATAGTAAAACTCAAATTCACCCAAAAGTGAATAAGTTTCCAATATGTCGGCGTATTTTTTAGTGATATTTTTCATCTCTTTTAAAAGTGGCACGGCGGGAAGTTCTTCAACGCCTATTTCTATAAGTAGTGATTTAAACATTTTATTACTCTTTATGTATTAATTGTCGCGATTTTAACTACATTTTGGTTAAAAAGTGCTTTTTACCAATCTGTTAACTAAAAACGCTACAATCAACAAACACAAAAAAGGAAGAAAATGAAATCTATGATTTTCACGTTAGCGCTTAGCGTTGGGCTATTCGCCGCAACAAATCACACTGCAAAGATCACGGAGACGTTAAGTAGCGGTGGTTATACGTATATGAAAGTTCAAGAAGATAAAAACTTGTACTGGATCGCCATGACGCAAAGAGACGTTAAAGTTGGTCAAAACATCACTTACGGTGAACAAGGATGGATGAAAAACTTTCAGTCAAAAACATTAAATCGCACTTTTGACAATATTCTTTTTGCTTCGGACGTAACGACTGGGAGAACAAAACTAGCTGACGTAAAGCCAAATATCATGACGTCTCAGTATAAAGAAGCTTCAACGATAACCATTGCGGAACTTTTTCAAAACCGAGGCGATTACGCAAATAAAAGTATCACCATAAAAGGCAAAGTAACGAAGACGTCTATGGGCATCATGAAAAGAAATTGGGTTCATGTCAACGATGGAAGCAGTTTTAAGAACATGGACGACATTGTATTTACGACAACGGCCGAGATTCCAAAAGTTGGTGACGTAGTTTACGCTAAAGGTACGGTCGCCATAGACAAAGACTTTGGATATGGATATTTTTATCCTGTAATCGTTGAGAGTTCTAGCTTCAAAAAGTAGCGTAAAATTAATCTAATCTTAAATAAGACAAATATACTCTTATTTATGTTTAGGTAAAAGATTTTATCGTTACAATAACGCCAAATAAACACAAGGAATTAATATGCCAAAGATTAACAAGTACGTTGACATTGATACAGTAGAAAGAGAAGCGAAAAAAGATTTAATTGATCGTCACTCTCCGTTCATTACCGTAATAGGTGACGCTAAAAAAGGCGAAATGCTTTCAGTAAACGTTAAAATGGGTCAAGAGTACACTCATCCAGATGATTTTGATCACTACATCGAAAGCATCACTCTTTTCAACGGTGAAACTAAGTTAGCCATGACTACTTTCGTACCAGGTACTCTAGGAAACGAAAAATCTCATGCTGAAGTTACTTTCAACATCAGACCAATGGGTAAAAAATTAAACCTTGTAGCTCATGGTTACTGTACTAAACATGGTATTTGGGAATCAACCGCCGTTGAAGTGGCTGTAGCCGAGTAGCTGCCAAACTTCGCAATAAAGAGCTTTTTCGTTCTTTATTGCATCTTCTAAATCTTATGCCTCAACAAAAAAAATCACTTTAAATTTTCACCTTATTTTATTTATCAGGACAGTAAATAGCGGCTCTTTTTTCATATGACATTAAGGTAAGTACAGCGTATTCGTCATCTCGCATCTCTTTTTTGTATTTTTTTATCTTGTCTTGAAAAACTTTACAAAGATTTGCGTCTTTTTTAGGTTTAGTTTCCCCACTAAACAACAATGTCGTAAACATAACTGAAATTAAAACTAGTAAAACTCTCTTCATATTATTCCTTTATAAAAATGTAAGAAATGAGTATACAGAAAAAATATTATAATGTCAAATTATTTTTATAGGGATAAAACTAATAGTTTGTGATAAATGTGAAGAAAATGAAGAAGAGGTAAAATGATACTAAACCTGTTATAGGCTTAGTATAGGCAAATATTATTTTGAACAGTAAGCGTGAGCTTTCTTTTCATACGACTCTAAGGTTTTCATAGCGTATACGTCGCTACGCATAGTTTCTTTGTAAGCAACTACTTTCTCTTGAAAAACTTTACAAAGTCTCTCATCCTCCACTTTTGTTGTTGACGCGAACATTGAAGTTGTAAATGTAATTAAGATTGTAACTAGTAAAAATGCTTTCATATTATTCCTTTATAATTAATATATGGTGAAATTATACATTGTTTTAATCATAACGTCAAGTTATTAAACGTAACCATTCAGTACCCTTTTTAATATTGACGATTTTTTAGAGCGGCGTAGAGTTTATAATATTCGTTATATTTATTTTCCCATGTCCATAATATCTATTTCTGCCATTGACATAGGGGACGTTACCTATTTTATCACTGCTGTTTTTTAATATGCTCTCAACCTCAACTCTAGTAAGGTTTGGATTTTTCTCAAGCATAAGAGCTATAACTCCAGTCACAATTGGCGCGGAAGCCGACGTACCAATAAAAGAGTTTGAATCATTCGCTAAGATATAATTTTCATCTGTATTGGCGACGCCTTGACTTCCACTGGGGTCAAGAGTTGTAATACCCACATCATAATATCCACCAGGAGCCACCAAATCAAGATTGTCTCCAAAATTACTATAGTACGCCCTTAAATTATCTTTATCCGTAGCTCCGACGGAAACAACCTCTGGTATCGCCGACTCGTCATTTCCCAAATCTTGGTCATCGTTTCCACATGCAAAAACAATTATGGTGCCTTTGCCTCCTCTGCCATTGTTGGATAAATCAATTATTTTATCTTTTACCGCTTGAGAGACGTCATTGGTTCCCCAGCTATTATTTATAATATCGGCTCCAAACTCTTCCGCTTTGTTCAACAGTTCTATTGTTTCACTATCGCTCATGTTCTCTTTATACTTTAAAAAAATGATTTGAGATTTACTTGCCACGCCCTGTATTCCTTTGGAGTTCACTCGCGCGCCTATGATTCCGGTGACCGCGGTGCCATGATAGTCTGTTGAAAAAGCGTGTGATACGTTTGAGGTTCGCGTTCGTATGTCATACGTGGCGACTATTGCGCCAGCCAAGTCCTCATGATTTGTATCTAAGCCATCGTCTATAACGGCAATTTTCACTCCCTTTCCCGCATAGACGGATAAAAAAGTAGACGGATGTATATGAGCTTCGCTATCAATTGCGTTTTCTAAATAAAAGCTATCGTTCTTGTCTAAATACCATTGCTCATGAAAGTATGGTTCGGGTCCTGTAATTTCTAGACTATCTGAAACAATCGCAACAGTCTCAACGGAACCACAAGATGACAAGATTAGTAACAAAAAGAGAATATAAGTCCATTTTGCAATCATATTATCGGCTTGGCGTCCCTTAATATATTTATAACCTGAAGTTTTACAAGAAGTTGTTTATCTACTTCAAAAACGTCTAATTTTGTGTCTATTGGGGCTTGCTTATAAACCAGTGTCCCTTGAAGAGAGTGTAAAACATGTAAAAATGGCTCTGTATAGGGAGTCGTAATGTGTTCAATATGATCCTCTTGAACAATGTCGGCTAGAATATTGACCGCGCAATAGTAAACGTTTTTATTCACCGCTCGCTGCATGACGTAATCATGCATAATGTCTATATTGTTGATAAGAACTTCTTTATCTTGGTCGCTAAGCATATCATTGTTTCGAGCTCTCTCTTTGTCATGCTCCATATCTTCTTGCGCAGAGTCGTTTGTTTGAGTAAGAAGAGTATTCAGATTTTTACAATATTTATTTAATATATATAAGCACTCATCATGGGAAAACAGATTCTTTTCATATACGTAAGATTTGTCATCTATATAATCATGGTCAAGCGCTTGTATGAGTTGAGCCACTACGCTTAAATAAACGTATTTATCCTCTTTATTTTTATCAAATTCTATACTGGTGTGTGAAATAATCGGTTTTGGACCAACATATTTTAAAGTCATTTTTATTCCTTATTATCTATTTATTTCATAAACATGACGTATATCATGTTTATGGACTCTGTATACCTCTACCCTATTTTATAAACGCCATCCTTTTGTTATATTTAAACTACGCGATTGATGTTGCGACATTTTAAAAAAGCCCTCTTGAAAATGAAAATCCAAATGACGTTTTTGTAATGGAGTGATCATAATCTATAAGACTCTCTCCATACCCGCTAAAAACTTTTGCGTACCAAAACATATTTTTTGAATGAAAAAATGGATATGACCAATTCAATTCGGCCGCGCCTCTATGTTTTTCGCCAGAACCGAAGTTATATCTCAAAACTGACGCAAATTGACTCTTGCCATATAAATAATGAAACGTCAAATCTCCAAAGCCCATGTAGTTCTCAATATTTGGATTGTCATCGCCTATTTCATTCGGATCCGTTTCGGTGCCATCGGCTTTAAAACCATTTCCATGGTAGTAATTGTCGCTTTTTAATTTTTCGGGTATTCTATACCATACGCGAGAAGCTAGAAAGAGGTTGTCCCATTGCCATAGCCCGGTTATCTGCAATCTGTTCCATGAGCGAGACCTATAACCGTCTTGACCGTTAGACTCATGCAAATAGCCATATCTAAGACCTTTGAAACCATACTTTTCATCTAAATTTTTAGAAGATGGAACCGCCATGAATATTTCAGGCTTATAGTTCATTTCGCGAAATGGCGCGGACTTTTCATAAAGTTGCCACCATACCGTTTGAGTGTAAGCCACGTTTATAAACTCGTTCCATCCAAAAAAATTGTAGCTTAGTTGCTTTTTAAAACTAATCTGAAATTCAACTTCAAGATCGCTATAATTTTTGTATTCATTTTGTATCGGCGTTAACGGAGTTGTGTTTGGATGAACGGATTCAGAACGGCGAGGATACTTACTATTGGCAATGGAGCAAGGAAGGATATAATTTTCATGAAAGGGAGTCAGTCCAAAAAAATTGCCCTCCCAAAGGGATTCCATCAATGTTTTTGTTTCAGGAGTATTTGTGTCTATCTTGCCAAGCACAAACGCGGTGCCCTTTTTATCAGACACCGCGTCAAATTGATTTTCCACTTGGGTTAAAAAAGAGTCGCTATTATTTAAATCTTCGCCTGCGATTTTAACGCTATAACTATAAGCTTTTGACATCTCTTTATACCAATAAACTGATTTTTTATAATCTACCGCCGTTCCTAAACCATTTTCATACAAAAAGCCTAATTTATACATAGCTTGTTTAGAGCCATTTTTCGCCTCTTCTTCAAGTAATGGTATGGCTTTATCATACTGTTTATTTATAAAATAGACGCTAACGTCACCAGCCGTAAGTTGAAATGAGAATACGAAAAAAAACATATTCAATGCAAACACTATCTTTAGATATGTCATATACTCTTTATACTCCAGTGATTCAAGAATAAATCATTTTTCACTATTATAATATAATTATTTTAATAAAAGGAATACAAATGCTTCCATGTCTATTTTTTATGCGTTTCATTATCTGTCTTTGAGAATCTAGCGCTATAATTGCTAGTTCTTAAGTATTCAATGAAAAAGGTTACGCTAAATAATGCATTCAAAACACATAAAATCCGCACTCGAAAAACATTTTAAGGCAATAGATAAGATTATTCTCTCCCGTCAAGACGCCATAACCGGTTTACTACCCGCAAGTACAGCCGTTAACGCTCATGGAGATTATACGGACGCTTGGGTTCGTGACAATGTTTACAGCGTCATGAGCGTTTGGGGCTTGGCTTTATCCTATAAAAAGCATTATCCAAATCATTATCGCAGCTACCTGCTGATTCATAGCGTGACTAAATTAATGCGTGGTCTTTTAACGGCGATGATGAAACAGTCGGACAAAGTTGAAACCTTCAAACATACGCTTAATCCCGCAGACTCCTTGCATGCGAAGTATGGAACAAAAACTGGTCTTGGCGTTGTCGGCGATCATGAGTGGGGTCATCTACAACTCGACGCCACTTCCCTTTTTCTTCTTATGATTGCGCAGATGAGCGCTTCTGGTTTAGAGCTAATATACACGATGGACGAAGTTAATTTTATTCAAAACCTTGTGCATTACATCAGTCGGGCTTATTGTACTCCCGATTATGGGATCTGGGAAAGAGGCCATAAAATCAATCATGGCGCGACAGAGATAAACGCCAGTTCGGTTGGCATGGCAAAGGCCGCGCTTGAAGCGCTAGATGGTTTCAATCTTTTTACCAACGTCGAGTCTCAAGAGGGAGTGATTCATGTCGTATCAAGCGACATTGCCCGCGCGGACGTCACGTTAAAAGGTTTGCTTCCCCGTGAATCAAACTCAAAAGAGACCGATGGAGCCCTGCTTAGCGTCATCGGCTACCCTG
This sequence comes from uncultured Sulfurimonas sp., assembly GCA_937914675.1. Lineage (GTDB taxonomy): Bacteria > Campylobacterota > Campylobacteria > Campylobacterales > Sulfurimonadaceae > Sulfurimonas. The sequence continues at coordinate 2,874 of CALDOC010000182.1, read as the reverse complement.
CATACGCGATTAAAGATTTGCAGACTGTGGAATGCACGAGAGAGAAAATCATCCATAAGCTCGCCGGAGTTTATGGATGTAAGCGTTTCTTGCTTGATGGTCATCAAAGTAGTATAGAAGATGATACGAAACTCCATTATGAACCATCGGAATTGCGTGAGTTTAAAGACATAGAGTCTGAGTGGCCTCTCTTTTTCACCTACTTGCTTCTTGACGCTTTAATGCGTAAAAATGAACAAGACGTAAAAATTTGGAGAGAGAAACTAGCGCCTCTCTTTGTCCTTGAAGATGACTTAGAACTTTTACCAGAACTCTTCATAGTTCCAAAAGAGCTTATAGAGGCTGAAAAAGAGAATCCCGGTAGTCAAACCAGAGTCGCAAATGAAAACTTGCCTTTAGTTTGGGCTCAAAGCTTGTACATGCTTAGCGACATGATTTTAGACGGCATTTTAAAAACGAGCGACATCGATCCTCTAAATCGCCGTAAAAGTCTAGGACATGAACCTAACGTTCAACCTATGGTTCTCATTTTGGCGCAAGACGAATACGCGCAACGACAACTCTCAGAGTTGGGAATAGATAGTGAAACGATAGAGCAAGTAAGACCAGTGAAAATAATGCAAGCTTCTGAACTTGCCCAAATACATACGCATATTGGCAAAAATGAAAAGCTTCATTTAACGGGACGACCGTTGCTTGTAACGAGAACTATCTCTACCTCTTCTTTGTACATGATAAACGGAGAAAAAACTCTCTTTATGCCATATTACTTCAATCCTCATGGATTTTATTTTAGTTATGACAACAAACTGCTTGTAGAACAATTTAACGCTTCTTTGAGATTTTTAAAAAAACATTGGAACAAACAAGACAGACCCATAATGTTGTTTTTAGTTCGTCAAGACATGCTTTTGGAAAAAGATAAAAGTTTAATTTTAGAGTTGCTAAAAAGCGTAGAAAGCGGAAAATTAAATGAGTTGATAGAAGAAACTCATGTGGAAGTCATTAACGACGTCAACTACTCTTTTCATGAGGAACTCAAAGAGGACTCAAATGATTCGCCTTCGTCTCATTCTCATGATTGGGCTAAACTTCGTCGAGAGGCAGACGCTCAAAAAAAATATAGCGAGCGATTGGAAGACGCCCTTCTTGATATCGTCATATTTCAAAAGCGCTTGGCGGTTGGACGAGCCTATAGTGAAAAAGCTACTTTTTCAAAACCGCATGACAACAATTACATAGTCAAAACAATAGCGGAGTTTTGCGGCAACAACTCGGCGGAAAACGTTTTGACGCAAGAGATTATTTTACATCTTGGACATCTCATCCGAATGCAGCCTAAACTCTTCACAAGCATGCTTACCATTCGCCCTTGGTATTTCGTTCAACTTTTAGTTGGAAGAATTAGTAGAGAAAAAAGTTTGTCAATTGGCGACGCTTATGAAATTTTACTCTCTTTCGCTCCTAGCGACATTTACAATAATCTTCGCGACATATTGGAATCGCTCTCCACTGAGGTTACGAAACTCACAGAACTTGAAAATTTGCATACGTCGGGTCTCACAAACATAGGCGATATTAAAATACAACTTTTGATTCATGAGAACAAAGAGGTTGACGATTGGGCTATATATAGAGAAGAGGTAGGACTCGTCAATAGACTTTCTCCCTCTTTCTACAAAGGAGTATGGCATCTTCTACAACAGTGCAAAGGTCTTATTATTGGAGACAAATATGACGCCACATGTCGCATTGGCTCAGAGATAACGCTTGAATCGACCGCTGGAGAGAGAAGCTTTGACCTCATTGTCGATAATCTCTTGCAAAACATCTATTCGTCTTCTTATCGTCAACTAAATATAGAAGCCATAGAAAGCCTTAATCGCATCTTTAAACAAAATCCAGATTTACATATAGAAAATGATTTGATTTTAGACGTTTTGATTGGTTACGCGGTAAGAGTCGCATGGACAAAAGGTGAAGAAGTGCAAAATTACGATGAACAAAAAGGAATCGCTTGGGAATCGTTTTACACTCTTTCACAACATGAAACCGACAAGGCGTTTATAAAAGCGTTTATATATTTACTACAACCCGAAAAAGTACAAACTGAGGAGAAAATATGATATTGGCAGGCGACGTAGGCGGAACAAAAACAAACTTGGCGCTCTTTGCCTTCGATGGCGAAACTCTAGCAGTTGAGCTCAAACATCAATTTGCAAGTCGAGATTTTACATCTCTAGAAGACGTCATCAAAGAGTTTATGCGACTGAGCGAGGTAAAAACTATTGACAAAGCTTGTTTTGGAATCGCTGGACCCATTATAAACGGGAATTGTCAGACTACAAACTTGCCATGGGACGTTGTCGGTTTAAATTTGCAAACACTATTAGGGACAAAAGAAGTTATCTTACTCAACGACCTTGAATCTACCGCTTATGGCATGTTGCATTTAAAAGACGATGAGTTTGTGAGTTTGAATCCAAGTGGAAGAAAAGTGGATGGAAATCGCGCGATTATAGCCGCTGGAACGGGTCTTGGGGAGGCGATACTTTTTCATGACGGTAAAAATTACCATCCCATTGGTTCCGAGGGCGGTCATTGCGATTTTGCTTCGTCAACCTTGGAACAAGACAAACTTTTACAATGGATGCGCAATCGTTATCGCAATCATGTGAGTTTTGAGAGGATATTGTCAGGTCCCGGGATTTACGCTCTTTACGAGTTCTTAGTCGATAACGATTTCGCGCCACAACCAACCGCCATGATACGCCTCAAAAAAACAGATGACAAAAGCGCCATGATTAGCAAACTCGCGATTGAGGACAAAAACCCCTTATGCGTCAAAACTCTGCAACTCTTCTGTGAAATATA
>CALDOC010000181.1 GCA_937914675.1 uncultured Sulfurimonas sp. | reverse complement strand
TTGCTGGTTCAGCCGTCTCGTTTGAAATTGTAGTTTTTTTAGACTCCACAATTTGCGCCCAACTGTCGTCTATGTCTGCGCCGATGAATAAATCTAGCTTTTTCCCTCTACTCATTTAGTAAACTTTTTGCGCCAAAACACTCATGAGTCGCGTGTCGTAAGCGTTGTTCTCAACTGATGAAAGAAGGTCTGAAAGAGATAATAGAGCTGAATCGTAGACTACTATGACTACTTCGTCTCCGCTATTTAAAAAAGTGGTCTCGCCATAAGGAGTGTATCTAGTGGCGCCAATGCTGATAATGGCTTGAGAAGGGAAAGAACAATCAGCGATATATTCGTCAAGGGCTTCTAAAGGTCCAAAATCTTTTTGAGTATTTATTTGGTTTATCATCCAAGAAGTTAATTTCTCATAAAAATAACTATATCCTGACAGCTCCACGTTTTCTCCATATTGATGAATCTCACCGTCGCGTTTTAAAAAACTACAGACGCTAAACGAGTCCATCACTCCACCCTCGGTAAACGCGTCTATTTGAAAAAGCGTATCGCTTAGACCTTTAGAGTCTTCACCCCAGTTTTTTTTATCGCTAATTTTATTCGCTCCGGCGACTCTAATGGAACAGTCGTTGTAAGCTCCAAAATGAGTTGGAACAATGTTGAGTATTTTTCCATCAAGGTATTCAAGCTTGCAAACAAGTCCAACTTCTGGTTCAGCTTGAACGTTGACGTTTTCTGCGGGGAGTTTTATTTGAGTGGACGACAGGGGATAAGTTTTTAAAATTTCTTTCGCGGACGTTGAGGGATTGTTGGGAAGATAAAAAGGAAAGATCCCTTTGGGAGCCGCTTCTTCGGCGGTTATAATATCCTTAAACTCTTCCAACTCTCCAGCTTGAGCCAAGTGCAACGCAAAATTGCCCGCAATTCCTAGCCCAATAAAATCGCTGTATTTCCCCATCTTGTTTTATACTCTTCCAGCCGCTCTAGCTTCAGCGAACTCTTCATAAGTGCCTTTAAAGTCGACAATGCTTCCATCATGTTGAATCTCTATGACGCGATTGGCAAACGCGTCGAGCAACTCACGGTCATGAGAGACGCAAATGACGTTTCCATCAAAGTTTAACAATCCTTCTCCAAGAGCGATAATAGCCTCTAAGTCGAGGTGATTTGAAGGTTCGTCCAAAATTAAAAAGTTTCCATTCTCCAGCATCATTTTACTAAGCATCATTCTATGTTTTTCACCACCGGAGATACTTATGACGCCTTTTTCTTGTTGCTCGCCATTGAACAACATTCTCCCAAGACAGTTGCGTATCTCAGCAATGTCGCGTTTAGGGTCAAACCCTCTCAACCAATCGTAAAGAGTGCCCGTTCCTTCGATAATGTCGGCGGTGTCTTGGGGGAAATAGGAGTTCTCGATAGTCGCTCCCCAATTTACCGTTCCAGAATTAGGCTTGATCTCTTCCATCATGATTTTCACCAGCGTTGATTTACCAACGCCATTTCCACCAATAAGCGCCACTTTTTCGCCAGGTTCAAATTTTAGCGTGACGTCTTTTAGGACTACGTTGTCTCCATAAGAGTGGTTTATCTTTGTTATTTGAAGAGCTTCGTCACCCATGATTCGTTTCGGTTTAAAAACAATGCTTGGATCGCGGCGTGAAGATGGTTTTATGTCGTCAATTACGAGTTTGTCTAATTTCTTTTGACGCGAAGTCGCTTGTTTCGCTTTGGAAGCGTTGGCGGAGAAACGACGAACAAAAGCTTCTAACTCTTCTTTCTCTTTCTCTTTCTTTGCGTTACCTAGTTCCATCTGTTTGGCTATGACGTTTGCGGCGATATACCAATCATCGTAATTACCAGTAAATTCACGAATTTTTTGATAATCGACGTCAAGTATGTTTGTTACGACGGCGTTAAGAAAGTGTCTATCATGAGAGATGACGACCATCGTTCCTTCATGTCGTTGCAATTCATGCTCAAGCCAGCTGATGGTTTCAATGTCTTGATTGTTTGTAGGCTCATCAAGAAACAAAACGTCAGGTTTTGGATAAAGAACTTGCGCAAGTAAAACTTTAAACTTGTCAGCGCTGTCAAGAGTGCTCATAAGGTTGTTGTGTTGTTCTACCGGTATGCCCACGTTTCCTAATATTTTAGCAATGTTAACGTCATACTCGTAAGTAGGGTCTTCTTCAACGCAGATAACTTCAAGGTCAGCCAAGCGATTGTTTACGTCGTCATCTTCAAAATCACCAGTGGCGTATATAATTTCTTTCTCTTTTATGGCGTCGTAAAGACGTTTGTTTCCGTAAAGAACGGCGTCCATAATCGTATAATCTTCAAATGCGTATTGATTTTGACCTAAAACGCCGACTTTGTTCACTTTGGGGATGATGACGTCACCCTCGTACTCTTTAACTTCACCAGAGAGAATCTTTAAAAAAGTTGTTTTACCAGCGCCATTCGCGCCGATAAGTCCGTAGCGTTTATGACGGTCGAGTTTTAAGTTTATATCTTGAAATAGAACTCTATTTCCAAAACGCATGATTAGATTGTTTACATTTACCATATTTTACTTCTTTATAATTTTTCGCGATTATAGCTAAGCATTGTTTAAAAGCTGATTATTTCCCGAGGTACAATTGACGCGGACGCGCTATTTTTGTGTCTTTGTCTTTTTTGAATTCTACCCATTGCGTAATCCATCCAACTGTTCTCCCGATTACAAAAACGGGAGTGAACATAGACGTTGGAATCTGTAAGGCGGTCAGTATGACGCCCGAATAAAAATCGATATTGGGGTACAGCTTTCTTTTGATAAAATACTCGTCATTGAGGGCGATATCCTCTATCTTTTGCGCTATTTTCATGAGGTTTGAATCTAAATTCAATTCATCTTTTAGTTGGTCTTGCAGTCCTTTTAGTATTTGCGCTCGAGGGTCAAAGTTTTTGTAAACTCGATGTCCAAAGCCCATGAGTTTAAAGTTGTCTTGGGGGTCTTTAGCTCTGGCTATGAAAGCGTCTACGTTGTCAACGTGTCCTATCATTTCGAGTTGGGCGATAACAGACTCGTTCGCTCCGCCATGAGCTCTTCCCCAAAGCGCGGATATGCCAGCGCTTATGGCGACGTAAGGGTGAGCTCCAGTAGACGCGACGCCTCTAACCGTACTAGTAGAAGCGTTTTGTTCATGGTCGGCATGAAGTGAAAATATGGTGTCCAACGCTTTTATCTCTATAGGCTTTATTGTTCGCTCTCCGTCTACGTCAATGTGCATTCTGCCATTTGGATACGCCCTCAACATGTACAAAAAGTTTTCTGTAAATCCTCTGCCGATGTCTGGTTGAATAAACGAAGCTCCGATGGAGTGTCTGTAAGCGTAGGCGGCTATGGTGGGTATCTTGGCGATGATGCGTCTAGCCATCTCTTGGTATTCGCTTTCGTCGCCTATGTGTAGATGATCGTAAAAAAACGTAGACAAGGCGGCGGTGGCTGCGGAGAGAGCCGCCATGGGATGCGCGCCCGTTGGGAAAGTAAGAAAAAGATTTTTTAGTCCCTCATGTAAAAATGAGCGATGACGCAATTCCAAATCAAATGCGTAGAGTTCGTCTTTTGTCGGAAGAGTTGAATTTAAAAGTAGATAACAAACTTCGAGATAAGTATGGTTTTGAGCCAACTCTTCAATCCTAATCCCGCGATACCGTAATTCCCCCTTTTCACCGTCAATAAACGTGATTTCAGATCTACAGCTTGCCGTAGACGTATAGCCATTGTCAAAAGTAAACATACCCGTTTGCGCGTAAAAGCTTGAAATGTCGGCGACGCTAGGTCCTCTGGTCGCCTCTTTTATGTCAAACTCATAGCTATTTCCATTTCTATTGTCCGTTATCGTAATCGTAGGCTTCATTATCAATCCTTGTATAAAAAATATTTATACGCCATTGTAACGAATAAATAGTAAAATACGAGATGCAAATAAGAGAACTTGATTTAAAAGAACTAGACGTCGTTTATCACGTCGTATCGGAGCTTAGAGACGAGCTTTCGTATAAAGAGTTTGAAGACCTTATATACGATATGCGACATATGGACTATAAGATGATTGGAATAATGGAAAAAGACGAACTCGTCACTTACGCTGGGGTTGGGGTTCAAACAAACCTTTACCATAAACGTCATCTTTACGTATTTGATTTTGTCACGATGGAACAAAAGCGAGGGCAGGGGTATGGCAAAATGATGTTGGATTATTTAACTGATTACGCCAAAATGAATATGTGTGAAAATCTAGTCTTCTCTTCTGGATTCACGAGGGAAAACGCCCACAAGTTTTATGAAATAAATGGGTTTGAAAAAAAAAGTTTTTTGTTTTTCAAACCCATTTAAAATGAACTAATAAAGATTAAACAAACTAAAAGATAAAATGCGACTATGAAAAAAATGTATAAAATTTTAGTAACCAATGATGATGGATATGAGGCCAAAGGCTTGCTCTCCTTAGTGGAAGCGCTGAGAGAACTTGAGAACGTTGAGGTGATGGTAGTGGCTCCCGCAAACGAGAAGTCCGCTTGTGGTCATTCGTTGACTTTGGTGAGACCGCTTCGTTTTGTGAGTGTCGGAGACGATTTTTATAAACTAGACGATGGAACGCCTAGCGATTGCGTTTATCTTTCTCTGAGCGCGATTTACAAAGACGAAAAACCCGACTTGCTTGTAAGCGGCATAAATCGCGGCTCAAACATGGGCGAAGACATAACGTACTCTGGAACCGCCGCAGGAGCTATGGAAGGAGTGCTTCATGACATTCCCTCCATAGCCATAAGTCAAGTGATGGATTTTACAAATCCCGAGGGCGACTTTAGTTTAGCTCAGAAAACGATTAAAAAATTAGTGACAAAGATAAGAAATGGCGCGTTTCCTCTTCCAGAGCGTGAATTTTTAAACGTCAATATTCCACCGGACGTAAGCGAAGCCGAGATTAAAGTGACCTATGCGGGGTTTAGATATTATGCAAACGATTCGCATCTTCACCGTAATCCTAGAGGAGAGGAGCATTACTGGTTGGGACTGCATCCTTTAAACTTTGCCCCTCGTAAAGATAAAAAAGGAATGAGCGATTATGAAGCCATAGAAGCCGGCCATATCTCCATCACTCCCATTATGCTTGATTTAAGCGCTTATAAAAGCATGGATATACTCAAAGAATGGATAGAGTAGTCATGGGTAAATACGACCGCGTTAAACTTTTGCTTCAAGACGATTTCACTAAACTGGAAAATGCAAAAATAATCCTTTTAGGCATTGGCGGAGTTGGAAGTTTTTGTCTGGATTGTCTTTATAGAAGTGGGATACAAGAGATTACCATAGTGGATTTCGACACTTACGACGAGAGTAATCAAAATCGTCAAATGTGGTCGGAGTTGCATGCAGGCGAGTTCAAAGTGGAAGCTCTCAAAACGCATTATCCAGAAGTAAAAATCATTAACGTCCGAATCGATGAAGCGTGGGTTTTTGATTTTGATTTTGAGCCATACGATTTGGTATTGGACGCGATAGACGATACGAAAGCGAAACTTGCCCTCGCTCAAAAATGCCATCAAAAGCTTATATCTTCTTTTGGAAGCGCGAAGCGACTCGATCCCACAAAAGTGGAAGTAGCGGACATTTGGAAAACGCATGGCGACAAGTTTGGCTCAAAAATAAGATACGAGTTAAGAAAGCGAGGCTTTAAGAAAAACTACACCGCCATTTTTAGTTCGGAAGAGGCTCTCGTAAAGGAGAAGGGCAGTTTTATGGGAGTTACCGCCACTTTTGGACTTACCATGTGCTCTCAAGCGATAAAGAAATTGACTATGAAATAGCGGAATGAAAATTCTCTATTTATTCTTAGGCATGGTTTTTTTTTCTAGCGTTTTATCGGCGGAGCACTTAGTCGAATACGATTATGAGGCAGACGCCTACTACTCAAACGTTTCCGCGTTTATAGATTTGGATCCAAACCAAGAGATAACAAACGCCATAAACTTGAGCGAACAAGAGATATATACGAAGTTGCTGTTAAACACGTTCTCTCCCAACATAGCGCTTTTTGAAGCGTCCTTTCATCCTATGAGCCTTGCGGGTATGTACTTTAGAAATAAAGAAGAAGGCTTGTACGACAAATCGAACATAGAAAATTTTAACCTAGTAAAAGCTGTAACGGCAGGCTATGAAGAACCATATTCTCTCTCATTTTTCATAGGAAGAATGATGATTTTTAAAAACAAAGAGAGCGATGAAATCGGTAAAAATAGAGCTTATATGGGCTATCTCGTCACCATAGGGGATTATTCCATAAAAGATAACTTGGCTCATTATAATAAGTGGTTAAATATCGAGTTTAAGTTAAAGGGCACGAGAAATCGTGAAGACTCCGATTTGGACTGGAGTTTTCGCGTCGGGACTAAGATAAACAATAATAACAACTTTGTAAACACTTTTTATATGGGAGCGAGAAGAAGTAGCGTCGATTATAAAAAAACAGTATGGTCTTTTGTTCACAATAGCGCGTTTTCAACTCTCTTTGCCGTGAGCGCGGATACTTTTAGATTGACGGACACAGAAGTGATTTTGGAAAAAAAATGGCCTTTGAGTTGGTCGAAAAAAATTAGTTTTGGATTAGGCTTGGGTTATCTGTACAATAGCGGTGAAAAATACACAGGGGCGTTAAGCGACGAGGGAATCAATAACCATCAACTTATTTTGCGCCCAAATTTTACTTGGTAAGGAACATAAATAAATGTTTGACTTTTTAGACAGCGATTGGTTCAATATAGGATTAGAGATACTTTTTATCATTTTAATAGCGTATGACGTGAAAAAATACATGGAGACTAAAAAAAGAGAGTACATAGTAAACGTTGTCTTAACAATAGGCTTTGCCATATGGACTTTGTACCCATACTACAACAGTTACGTTGGATGGAACGATAAAGAAAAAGGAGAAATGTTGAGCGGTTGTCATGACTCTAACGATAGCAAACTATGTAAATGTCTTGACGATACAATCTTCAAAACTTACGTCTATGATGAATATGTAACGCTTGATAAAAATTCAAGCGACTATAAAAATTTTTTAAAAGAGAGTAAAGAGGAGTGTTTAGATGATAGCTGGTTCTAAGCTCTCATGTGAGGGCGTAATAGGCGATGGGTGTGGAGGAGGTCGAACTTTTGTAATTCAAAATGGAGTCTTACAAGCCCATGACACGTACAGCGGCCATGTAATAACTTTGTTAGAGGGCATTCGTAATCCAATAAGCGTTTCAAAAAAAGCTTGTGAGATTATCATTCAATGTGAAAATGAGATCATTATCTTTGATTTGCAATCCTCTATTGTTTCTAAGCCGCGTACAATTCTATAGCCTTGTTAAGCTTACTAATTTCTACGCTATACTCCAATAAATACTTAGGCAATAAATCATAATTTTTGTATATAAGCTGTTTATGTATCTCAGTGGACAATCCATACATATCGTCTGCGCATATCGATCCGGAGAGGCCTTTTAAATCTAGACATAACATTTTAGCTTGTTCAAAACGATGATCGTTTACTAACGTTTGTAAGATTTCATCGCTATGACCGTAAGCGTCTTTAAACTCTAGAAGCACTTCTTTGTACAATTCCGAATTTCCATTCATCTGCTGAACTCCTCGTACGACGTCTATGCCTTCGTACGTAATTTTTTCATTTTCCAGAGCGATTTCTTTAAGATGCTCAAATTTTGAAACCCCCATGAATATTAAGAACGCGGTATAGAGTTTCTCTTTTCTTAAAGGTTTGGCGATGAAGCCATTCATTCCAGAAATAAACATCTGATTAACTTCATCCGTAGAAGTCAAGGCGCTTAACGCTATGATTGGAAGAGCGTCAAAATTTGAATTTGCTCTAATTAATTCAGTAGCCGTATATCCATCCATAATTGGCATGTTTATATCCATGAGAACTAAGTCAAATATTTGTTCTGAGTTTATCAAGCTTACCGCTTCTTCTCCATTGTTGGCAACGCTAATTATAATTCCTGATTTTCCCAATATGTTTGTGATAACTTTTTGATTGATTATATTGTCTTCGACTAGCAATATTTTTTTGCCTTTAAAATCGAAAAACTTATCTAGAGTAATCCCTAAAGCGTCATGAAAAACTTCTCTATGCACTTTGAGTTTATCAACATGATTAACTTCAATTTTGCTCACGCTTACACCCGTATCTTTAAGAACCGCTGGAATGTAAATTTCATTTAACACTTGAAAAACGCGTTCTTGCGTAAAAGGTTTTTTAAGAGACATAGTGACTAAACCATCTACGCTAGTGGAAGATGAGCTAAATAGATTTCCTAAAGACACCACCATGCAATTGCAAGATTTAAGCGATTCGATGGCTTTGTTTGTAAAGAGTCGCTCATCCAGCAATACGATGTCATACATAGAAAAATCACTTAGATTTTTTAGATATTCTTCTCTCATCTCAATTTTTACGCTATATTTGAAATTTAAAAATATCTTTTCAAGCGACCTAGAAGAGTTTACGTTGTCATCAACTATGAGCACTCTTTTCTTTGTCAATCTTTTGTCTAGTCTTCTTCTATATTGCTCTTGAGTCTCTTTTCCCATATAGTACGGGATGGTAAGAGACAACTCAATCTCCTTAGAGTTTGTATTTTTAGCGACAATTTCGCCATCCATCAAAAGTGATAAGTCTTTAGCTATGTAAAGACCCAAGCCTTCGTATTTTTTACTATTTTCATTGTATCTATAATTAAATACACTCTCGTCAACGTCAATTTCAACATCTGCGGAGATCTTAAAATTTAATTTTTTTGACATGGAAAAATCGCTAACTTTAGATATTTTCATGGTTATTTTTCTAGCTCCACCACTGACGCAGTAATCAAGCAAATTACCCAAAATAGTGCTCAACTTTAAAGTATCGCCGATTAATATATAGGGTATATCGTCGTCTACATCGTAAATAAGTTCAATGTTACTATTTTCATAATCCGCTAATAGCCCGCCAGATATGTCGTTTAGCAGATTCACGAACTTAAAATGATCGTTTGAAATCTCTACCTTCTTCGACTTCAGTCTTAGAAATTCGATGAGATGACTAGTCATGTCAAGAAGCTTTTTTTCTGAATTCATAACTTTTATAAGATCATTATCTAAAGGGTTGTTTTTTATTTTTTTGGAAAGTAAACTTTCATTGTTCATTGCTTCTTGAACTATTGTATAGACGTTTTCGCTCATCTCGGCAACTACGTTGTTCTGCGTCGCATCGCTGAGGTCTTGCTTTTTCTGTATTTTGGAGTGTTCTTTTTTTAGTTTTAGAATTAGCGCTAATGAAAATAAAAAAGCTAACGTACTCACTACGCTCAATGTAATCCACAATAATCTTTCCGAATCACCAATCGAAGTTTTGGAACTTACGTTTTGAGCGAATATTGCGCTAGAGGAAATTATACTTATTATCAACGCTTTCATGGCTACCACCTAAAAAATTTATTTATTGTACTAAAAAAATCTACAATTAAATATAATTTTCGCTATTTTCCTCCCACTCATGAACGATAGTGGCGTTTGGATGGATCTTGGCTACATGAAACTTAGTTAAGGGAATAAGGCGTCAGTTGTCGAGGAGTGGCAATTCAAACTCTAAACTACTAAAATATTAACAGATTTAAATTTTGGGATTCATCTAATGCAAATTATAAGATAAGCTTAAATTAATGCTATGTTATGTACAATTTTGCATGTGATATATACTTTAGACTTATATATATGTATCATAAATTAAATATATTGGAAATTTTATTATGGCAGAAATAACAGAAGAAACAAAATTAGCTGCGACTAAAGCGGCACCAAAAGTAGAAACAAAGAAAGTGTCTCCAAAAGCAAAACCGGCGGCTGCAAAGGTAGAAGCTAAGGTAGCTGAGACAAAATCTGAGGTTAAACCGGCTGCGACAAAATCTGAGGCTAAGCCAGTTGTTGTAAAGGCTGAAGTGGCTACCGCTAGTGACTCTAGTTTAATTAGCATCGCAGAGGATCAATTAGACGCTACGGCTGAAACTATAGTTAGTGCGTTAAATGCGCTTGATAAACAACTTCAAGACGCTCGTGCCGCGGGATCTGATCGCGCAAAATTAATTGTAGCGGAATTCGGTGGTGAAAATAAGTTAACAGAATTAATTTCTAAATTAGCTGGTTACATGGGTGAAGCGGCTGGCGCGGGAATGGTTGCGGGAATGTCTCCCATGATTATCATGGCGGGCGCTGCGAAAGGTGTTTACAAAAAAATTACGGATTAAGTTTTGCGGAGTTTTAACTCCGCTCATTACGTAATCTAATCTCTCAAACATACAGATATTTAAAGGCTTATTGTGCCAAAACACCCTCTCACTCTTATAGAATATAATACTCTAGAACTTCACCCTTTAATTATTGGCAACAATTGGTTTCTTTCTCATAAGGAAGTTGCAATAGCTTTTAAGACGACAGTCTCTAAACTCGTTGAATCCTTAGAAATGCTACAAGAGGGGAAACACTACTCTTATGAATCTGTGGAGTATGAGAGTGATAAATCTACTTCTTCGATACTGTTTTTTTCAAAAGCGGGAATCATGAGGATAGCTTATTATCTAAAAACGGATGAGGCTCTTCAATTTTTAGAGTTTATAGAAGAGATACATTTAAAAGACAAGGGTCAAAAAGACACAACTCACGTATTTTACGCAGAGATTGAAGAGCTATTGAAAGAGAGACTGGATAAATTAAAAAACAATCCCGAAGCTTCATTAGAAGAGATCAATCATTTTATATTAACATTGGATAATTTGATTAAAAAAAGAGATGGAAATAAAAGTAGCGGTACGTCGAGCATCACCGACATAATAGAAACCGTAGTCGGTTTGGCACAATCTTATACGACGCCTTCGAGATAAACATTAGTATTCTAGCTTTATCTTATCTAAAGCGGATATTGTGATCTTTCTTAGTTCTTTTTGATTTTCTAAGACTTTTAAATCATATTCATGTTGTTGAGTTAAAATTAATTCTATGTTATTGCCTATTAAGGCGATATGTTTTTCTGAAGATTTTAACTCAAATCTATCTTTGTCAAAGGCTATTCCGAGTGCATGCAAGCCAGCTTCAGCTATTGTCTTTATTGTACCGTCTATGAGTAAGCCAAAGTTCAATATCATGACCGACATGTTTATGATTAGATGTTCCGTGTGCACTATTCTATCGCTCATTTCGCCTATTCTATCAGCCATCAATCCAATTTCTGACGCCATCCATAAAACTCTGTCAGCCATTGGACCTAACTCTTCGCCTTGTGAAGCAAACATATAGCCATAGTTCATTCCATCACTAGCAAAGTGGTAAGCGTCATCCGCCATTTTTGATACAAACTTATAGGCGTCATCTTCCATTTTTGTAGCAAATTTAAACGCGTCGTCTTCCGTTTTAGCCGCAAAATTGCCAGCGACGTTTCTGGTGTCTTGAGCAAACGTAAAAGCGTCATGTTCAGTTTGCGTTCCAAACTTATAGGCTTGGTCTCTCGTCTGTGACGCAAAATTCATAGTGTCCGAACCTGTTTTTGAGGCAAGATTAAATAAGCTTTTAAAAATACCATTGTTTTTGCTATCACTTTTGTTAAGAAGAGCCAATGGAACGGGTATGGGTTCTTTTGGAAGTATGTCGGCTTTTGTTTTAACAAAAAGGTTAAAGGTATCTATAAATTTTTTAAGTTCATCTATGTCAAGATTTTCTTCATCTTCAATTTTTTTTGAATAATCTACAAATTTATTCTCAAGAGTTTTGTAGATGTTCGAGATGTTTTGATTGGAAATAAGCTTTTCTTCTTCTTTAATAGCGTCGTCTAATTTTAGTGTGTCTAAAAAGTCTATAAATTCAAGTATGTCGTCGTCATGAGTAAAAAAACCTAGCTTCATTATGCCAAGTTTGCTCCAAAGTCTATTTTCGTTATCATCTAAAAAATATTCTTTAGGAATTTTTAGTTTGTCTAAATTATTTTCAATTACATTTTTAAAATTTGTATCACTTATGTCAAATATATTTTTTACGTCTTCATCATCAAAAAAAAGCTCATGCTCCTTGTTCATATGTAGTTTAATTTTTTTGTCATTGTATGTTAAATCTTTTAAAATCACTACAAAAGCCTCACTAAGTATTTGTTTATCTAAATTATCATATAATTATAGCAGATAATAGAAAAAAGGAATATAAATCAAATGTCTATGATGGATAAATTTAAAAATATAGTTAAAGATACAGTATATTCAAGTAAAGATACAGCTAATTCAACGATTTTCAAAACTGTAATAAACCAAGTAATAAAGAGTTATGGAACGGTTTTAGCGTTTAAAATAGACTCTAGAGATAGATCTTTTTTGATTGAACTGGTACTAAAAGGGGAGACTCAGCCTATTAGAATTGAAATTGATAAATATGAATTTATAAAACATGACGATTACTCTTCTGTTGTTATATACAGTTTAACCGCAAATAGAGAGTGGATGCAAACCGTTATGGACTTATTTGTTCTAAATAAGGAATTTCCTCTTCCAGAAAAATTAAATACTCCTATACAAACTTTTATGTAAATCTATATTCTTTTTGGATACAATATAAAAAATAAATTTTTAAGGAAATATAAATGTCAGTAAACGCAAAAGTAGATTATGATAAAAAAGAAATAGAAATAGTGGATAAGAACGGAAATCAAATAGATGAGAAAAGTTCATTTAAAGAAAGAGCTATTAGCGCTGTTAAAAAAATCGCTAAATATTCTCCTATTGGTATGAGTTACACTGTTGGCAAAGGCATGATGGAAGTTATGGATAAAGCTTTAAATGACAATAGTTTAAACAAAGTTGAAAATATCACTTTTGATCAAATCGTTAACCTTATTAAAGAAGGAAAAGATGATTTCGAAGAGCTTCATATGGTTTTTACGGCGGCGCAATCAAATGGAATAAATATTGGGCAACTTAAAAAAGAAGTTAACGATCAAGACGTAACCATCGGTCTTGGAAAAAAAGGTGGCATCGGTCTTGAAATTGACGTTAAATACAAGAAGTAAAAATAAAAGGTTACAATAAGATGATTAATTTCCACTTAGATCCAAAAACGCACTCAATAGAGTTTGAAATACACCCTAAAGGTGAAGAAGAACCTATAAAGTTTAAAATTAAAAAGTATAAGCTAACAAATGAGGGTGGTAAATTTTTTATTGAAATTTCAGACATGGAAACAAATCGCGAGTGGATGAATATCGGGATAGAAAATTTTCTACCACATAAAAAGATTGAGCTTCCCGCTCAATATGAAAAATTAATTCGTCTTGTGATGTAAGTTAACGCTTTATGGCGTTAACTTTACTCTTCTATTTCCTTCATCTCTTTCTTCTCAATTCTTTTAAATCTTTTTATTAAACTAACTCTTTGTTCTGGAGTAAGCGTTTCATACATGTTTTCAAAATATTCACTAATTATTTTTGTAATAGCAATATTTTCCTTTTTAGTGATTAGTGAAAATTTTTCTTTTAAGAATTTCTTTTCATCAAATAAATCAGATAATTTTTCTTCTCTGTTGTTTGCGCTATCTCTTATGTCATTAAGCGCGTTTTTGAGTTTTTCTTCATGTTGCAAAAGTTTGTTTTTTTGATCTTTCGTAAGAGTTAAACTCATGATGGATTTCTTTAGAATGACAACCTTACCAATCGGTATACAAGCTCCTACACTACTTTTTGAGTATAAGCTAACAAAGCCTATTAACAATATAAAAACGAATTTAGCCATTATATATTCTCCTATAAAAAATTACATATCCAAGAATGAATGTTCCAATAATATATCCAATTATGATAACAATGTCAAGAAGCCAGGTTTTTGAGCAAAATGAACAATGCAAATGACTAATAAAACTATCTTTTTCAATACTCATAAACTGATTATCTTCTAAAAAGTCGACCATTTGAGACACTTGATCATTTATCTCTTTATTTCCAAGGGTAAATGCAACATTCCCTGTTATTAAAGACTCATACGCATATGTTACAGGCATTATCCTCGCAATCGGAGGAGTAGTGTCATAGTTTGTTTCCCACATAAAGATAGACTTGTCCATTTGAGAATAGGGAATCATTCCTCCAAGTAAAATTTGAGGAATGATTAAAACTGGAATTAGGTTCGAGGCTATCATTGTGTTTCTAGTTAACGATGAAATGAATAGACCAAAAGATATGCTGACCACAACTACCAAAAACATGACAAGTGAGTTGTATGCGACTAAAACCCATGGTATGCTGAGGAATATCATCCCAATGAGGTTGTATAGAATCGTTTGAATGAGGCCAAAAAAGCTTAAGACGTAATATTTTGAAAGGTAATATCCAAAGATTGATACTCCTCCCAATCTTTCTCTTTGAACCATTTGTCTATCTTTTATTATCTCAAAAACAGAGCCAATTAATCCAAAAAATATGCCAGAGATTAACATGAAAAAAAGATAACTTGGATATGACTGATTTCTGACCAAATCCAGATCTGACCTAAATATAAAGGCGGATAAAAAAGACAACATAGGCGCAATGACAAAAGATACAATCAGGTTTAATCTTTCATATGTTTTTATTTTGAATTGTCGCCTAAGTTGATAATTAATTTGAGTGGCTATAGGATTGTTAAACATTATTTTTCCGTAAAATTGTTTAGATAACTAAATAGATTCCAAAAGTTACTTTTTTCATCCGCTTGAATCTCGAGGAGAAGTTCAGGATCGCTTTTATCACACTTCATGCATTCTAGGTCTTTTAGTTTAGACTCTTCAGAGTCATTAAACATATAAGCGTCCTCGGTTTTTACTAGTTTAAATATTTTCAGCACTTCACTTGATTTATTCGTATATATATTATTGCCATCTTCATTAAATACAATTACTTTGTCAAATTGTCTATACATTGAAGTTGATGGTTGGTGAATGTTAATGATTACAATTTTATTTAAATGAGTAATCCCTTTTAATTCTTTAATTATCTTTTCTGAATCTAGCGAGGATAGCCCGCTTGTAGGCTCGTCCATTAAGATAAGATCAACGTCTTTCATAAGTTCAAGAGCGATGTTGAGTCGTTTTCTTTGTCCTCCAGAAATCATATATTTTCCATTTCTAAACACAGGGCTATTTTTAATGTCTATGATGCCTAAGTCTCGCAATTGTTTACTTATGATTTTATCAACCACGTCATCGCTTTTTTCTTTTCCAAAATGCAGTCTATAATAGTAGTACATATTGTCATAAACGTTTAAATCTCTAATAAGCACATCGTCTTGGGCTACATAACCCATTCTATGAAAATATTTTTCAGAAATTTCTTCATTATTAATGAGTAATTCACCTTTCAAAATTTTTGCTTCATTTATAAATGTTCTGAGTAACGTAGTTTTCCCAGAACCCGATGGTCCCATGATGGCTACTAGTTCACCTTCATGTATGTTAAAATTAACGTCTTTTACAATAGTTCGGCGTTTAGAATAGCCAGCATACAATTTATCAGCTTTTATGCTATATATGTGATCTTTAACAATTGAACATTGCAAGAATGTTTGTTCTGTCGTCTTAAGCTCCGAAACGAGATATTGAACATGTTTTTCTCTAGAAAAGAGTCTCTCGATGACGGAATAATCAAGATAAATAACTTCTTCATGGTTTATGATGCGAATAAAACTTTTTTCATCCAAATAGTAAATGGAATGGTTTCGTATTTTATGTTTTAAGAAGCTATACGGTTCCGTTTTAAATTCTTGACATTTATCATAAAGACTTAGTTTGTCATTATTGTTAAAGGTATATATGTGTAATGAATCACTATGATTATTTAAAAGAAGAAAAAAATCATCTATCTTTAGGATAATAAAACTTACTTGATAGCTTTTAAAAGATTGATTGAGTTCACTTTTTGCGTTTTTGTCGAAACAGATAAAGTCTATATTTGGAGTATGTCTAGAGAGCACGCCATGCGCTCTTTCGTATTTTTTACTCATGAGAAGGTATAAGATATCGTAAAGATATGGTAACTCTAATCGTAGATATATTTCTTTGAGCGCAGCAATTTGTTTTTTATTTGTTCGTTCTCTGCTGATGTTTTTAAGCATTATAACCATAAAAAGGTTTATAAGTATGATGTATTTTTTTGAGATTTCTATTGTGTGTAAATGAACTATGGTTTCATCGAGACTAATGCCTTTAGCGAGAGTGTCAAACTCTTCAATAGAGACGGATATTTCTTCATCGCTATGACCTTCAACAAGACGTTTTGCGGCGAGAAGAACGTCACTGGTGGTTAACTTGCCACTAGTCTTCGCGACATTAAGCCAAAGCTTGTATATATACGCTAAATTATTCATGGTGTCCTAATGCTATAATGATATTAAAAATAAATATTTAACATCATTATAGCTAATATTAGTGAGAAAATAGTGAGCTAAAAAAGCTAACTATTTTTTAAAGACGTATTTAGGTTTTAGCCAAAATATTAGAATTGGAAGAATGGTTAATGACGTAAACACGTCTATTAAAATAGCTTCTGTAATGTATGCGGAAACTCCCCAAGTATTTCCAAGCGTTGTAGCCATCAGAGGTATGAACGCACCAACTAAGATGACGACAGAGATAAGAACTGATGAACCGGTAGTTGCGATAGTGTTTCTTAACGCTTTGGACCAGTCTCCATGTTCGCCTAACTCTTCTTTTAATCTAGATATCATGTAGATACTATAATCCACTCCTAGTCCCATAGATATTGAAAGGGCGATAAGGTTTGCGAAGTGTAGGTTACCACTCCAGAATTGTAATGAAGTGTAATATCCAGCCATTCCATACTGCGCAAACAGCGTTATGAATAGTAAAGCCATCATTGTTCCAGAAATAATGAAAGAGCGGAATATAAAAGTAACAACGATAAAAATCGCTAAAGCGGTTCCAAGTGGATTAAATAACCAGTTGTCAAAGGTGACTTCACGAGTTGCTTCAGTTGCGCCTAAGAATCCACCAACTCCAGGTTTAACGTACGTTAACTCATTACTAGAGTCAGCTATATCGCCTTTGTCGCCAGAAGCGTCCGCATTTCTAAAGCCAAATTCTACTTGGTTTAGGCCATCGTCGTTTTTATGTTTTTCAATGTAGTCTTGTATAAACAACATTGCTTCATGAGTCTCTTTTGGATGCATTGTGTTGATAAAGCCCATGATAACGCCAGTATTGTAATTCTGAGTAGTCATTGAGCTTAAGTCGCCGGGACTTGACGCTGTGTCTAAGAGACCATTATAAAGCGAAACAATGTCATCTGGAGAACGAGTGTCTTCGGCGTCTTTGGCAAGCAAATACTCGCTTGTTGGAATTTTGAAGTCTTCTAAACTCGGTTGATTTCCAGTTTCTGTCATAAGAATCATATTCGCAATTTTGATGTACTGAGCGTATGACGCTGTAAAGCCAATAAATTTATTTTTACGAAGGTCGTCTTCCATGATATCCATAGCTTTTATGACAGTCGCGTTGTTTAGGATTCCTTGAGGTTTATCTTTTTCAGGGTTAAAACAATTCTTTTGTGGAGCGGCGGTTCCCTCTGCTTCGGAAGCGTCCAGCGCCTCATAGTACTCATCGGAACACTCTTTAAGAAGAGCCTTTTTACCACGTATAGGAATGTTAAAAGATATAACGCCTGGCATCATTGTATTGAGTTTAAAGATGTCTTGAACTGGATTTGAGTATACTTTAAACGCGGCTTGAGCGTAATCTATACCTTTTTCCACTCCCGGCATTAAGTCGTAAGTGTCACCAATTAGTACTTTTTCAACTTTTTCCATACCAGAATATTCCGTTGACTTTGCAATGTTGCTAATGCCCTCGCCAATTTTCGTATAGTGGACAGAAATACCAATAATAGCGACAACGATTGCGATAGGAATAAGTTTACCCCATCCAGATAGCATTTTTTCTATGATAATACCGAAGTTCTCTTCCCACTTGTATTCACTAGGCGCGCTAGACTCTTTCTTGCTTTTAAACATTAGCATCATAAGTGGTATCATGGTTGTCGTAGTGAGAAGCAACGAGAACATACCAAACATTCCAAAGTAAGCGTAAGCTTTATAGAATGATATGTCAACGGAAGCTAGAGTCGCAAAACCAATCGCGTCCGTGATGATAGATAGCGTTGCGGGAACGATGGTAAAACCAAGCGCGTTGTAACTTGCCTCTTCTACGCTCTCACCATTTCGTATGGAGGAAGTGTATCGTCGAGTTATTTGTATGGCATGTCCCATACCGACGGCAAGGATAAGCATAGGGGTTAAAACGACCATAGTCGTCAGTTTAAATCCTGAAAGTCCCATAACTCCTAAAGTCCATACAATACTCATACCGACGCCGGCTAGAGGAAACATGGCGCCCTTAAGTGAACGAGTTTCTATAAAGAGAATCAAGAAAGCGACAAAGATAGAGAGCACAAATAAATACCAGTGATTTAAAAGCTCAACCATCATCCATGAAAGAAAGTATGGTTCACCAGCGATAGTGATGTTGATTCTGTCATCATCATAATATGGTTGTAAATCTTCAACAACTTGACGAACCCAAGAAACGTAATGAGGTTTAATCTCATCAGAATAATCGGCTATGACAAACGTTGCAGTCGCTACGCAACCAGGTTCATTATTTCTACACTTTTCACCTGTTTTTGGATCAATTTCGTTGATAATCATAGGCTTAAGAACTGGATTGTTGTCTAGTCCAGCTTTCATAAAGTCTAGTTGTTCTTGCGCGGCGGCAGAATCCGTCGTTGATATGCCATCATTAGGGATTAGTCGTTTAAAAAGAAGACTGCCTTCGTCATCAACGCCCATGTTTTTAACTTTGTTCGCGGCGACGGAGATAAAGTTCGCTTTGTTAGCGCCATCCATTTTTTCGAGTTTTTTATGAATCTCACGAACGATATTTACAAACCAAGGTTGGTAAATTGAGCCTTCTTTGATTTCAATTCCAACGACAAAAAGGTTTCCCATGCCAAAAGTTCCATCGGCGTAAGCGTTTGTGGCGACATAGCGGTTTGATTGGGGGAGAAGGGTGTCGGGGTCGTTTCGTATGTCAACATACTGTATTTGCCATGCCGTAAAAGCTGTCATGACTAGCGAAGATATGAACAGAATCCATCTGTATTTCATCGCAAAAGCGGCGTACTTAAAAGAGAAACTTTTTTTTTGTTTCATATGTATTTCCTGTGTGAATCCATAGAGTTTAGACTCTATGGATATTAAGTGTAGATTTTATTAGAAGAGGTATTTGAAACCAACTTCTCCATTTGATACAGTTTTAAACTGACCAAACACTCCGTATTGGTCTCCACCATATACGTTAACTGCGGCGGATAAGAGAACATGGTCGCTGTAGCTATACTCGAAATCAAATCTATCCCAGAATCCACCACCCTCGTTTTCAAGCAAGAAGATGTTGTTCACGCGAAGCGCGTCCGATTCCATAAATGGTTTTGAAAGGAAAAACGTGTACATGATTTGGTGTTCTTCAGCCGGTCTGAAACCATTTGACATGCTCATAGTCGCTGGATTCGCGGTGAACTTCCCATACTGTTGAGAATTACCATCGTATAGAACTTTTTCATTTACGTAATCAAGGTTCCATTTGTCCATGAATTGAAAACTCACGAAAAGATTTGTCATAACCGTAATGTCAAGGCCTATAACATAGTTGAAGAAGTCAGCTCTTTGAACGGTAAACGCGTTGTCGATATCGCCATAAGCCAGTTTTCCAAGATCTACCACAGGTTGTAGCGTGTCTTTGTCATAAACCATTTCAGAACGAAGGATGATTGGTGCGATAGGATTATCTATTGCATAGTCAAATGACAAGCCGAAAGTATTTATACGATTTTGAGTTTCTGTGAAAACCATTGTCGCGGGACCATTGGTATAATCAAAATCACCACTACCGTCAGCATATTTTAAGCCAATAGTTCTTGTTTTATATGCCCCTTGTGGACCAACAAAATCTTTAACATTTGTGTCGTCTGAAACAAGTGCTTTACCATTTGCTTCCCAAGAAACATCTATAACGGGATTGTTGTCGTAGTGATAGTAGTAGTTGAAAGTATAGTTCAAACCGATGTTGTCATTCGTTCCAGCATATTTGATGCCAAGATTACCTTTAGCGGCTTCAATGTTGTTGAGCTCTCTTCTGTATACTGTCTGAATTCCAACAAAAGTATCAAATGTAGCGAAAGTCGTATCACCCATATAGTCAAACATTGATGTAGGGTGGGCTGTATCTAATGCACCAGTAAATAAATTTGTTGTAGCACCAGCTTGAGAAACTGCTCCAGCTAATACATTGTTGCCACTATAATAATAGTCTGTACCCTGTGGGTCAAGACTGTTTTTACCATACACTGTATCAGCTTTAGTATCATAAGCAGTTGGTCCACCCATCATAAGAGGTACTTGATTTCTTAAAAAATCGTCAGCACTTCCTTCCGCTTGACCTGATTGAAGCATTGACCAATTTTTTACAGTCATACCCTCAAATCCACCGAGTATATGTGCATTTCCACCTGCAGAACCTGGTGCAACACCAGCTAAGAACCAATTGAAATTCGTGACAAAAGCACCTGCAACTTTACCCAAATCAGGTCCAATACCCATAAACCCATTCTCTTGTCCAAGCATAGTATCCATTCCAAGTGGAACGAAAGGCTGTCCTTGATCTCCT
>CALDOC010000180.1 GCA_937914675.1 uncultured Sulfurimonas sp. | reverse complement strand
CATCTTTTTTGATTTGCGCGTTCCTCGCGTGCTGTTCGCGTTTTTCGCTGGAAGCGTCTTGGCGTTGAGCGGACTTCTTTTTCAGACGCTCTTTAGAAACGCCCTTATGACTCCTTACACTTTGGGCGTTTCGAGCGGAGCGGTTTTGGGAGCGGGAATCGCCATAAAACTAGGTCTTGGAACGCTGTTTTTTGGCATAGGGGCGGTCAGCCTGTTTGGTTTTTTAGGGGCGGTTTTTACGGTTTTTTTGCTTATCTACCTCTCCCAATTTTTGCGTTCGGCGCAACATGAGTCGCTTCTGCTTTTAGGCATCGCTCTCTCTTTGTTTTACAGCGCGACGCTTATGATAGTTTTTTATCTCGGCAGCGCCATGCAAAACGACATGCTCATCCGTTTTACGATGGGTTCTCTCTCCGTCATCGGCTGGCGAGACCCCATCTTGCTTGGCTTCATCGCGCTTATGGTTTTTGGGAGCGTTTACGCCTATAGGTTTGAGTTGCAACTCCTTAGCGTTTCGGAGGATCAGGCGACGCTCAAAGGGGTCAACGCCCCGCGAGTAACTTTGGGGCTTCTTATCGCGTCGTCTTTAGGGATCGGAGTGCTTGTGAGCGTCAGCGGTCCCATAGGTTTTGTGGGGCTAATAGTGCCTCACGTCGTGGCAAAAATTTACCCGACGACGCTTAGCGGTCGCATCCTCAAAACCGCGCTCTTTGGCGGCTTTTTTTTGGTTCTTTGCGACACTGTTTCGCGCGCTTTGCAAACGCAAAGCGAACTGCCCATCGGCATCGTGACGGCTCTTATAGGCGGTCCTTTTTTTATCTATCTCATCATCACAAAGGCTCATAAATGACTTACGCTTCTTGGTTTGAACAACACGCTTCAAAACACAAAAAAATTGTAGAAAAACTTCTCGCGCGTGGTTACTCGAAAGAGGAAATCATAAACTACTTCGACTTTGACAACATGGTCAAAGAGGAGGGCGATTTTTGCCTACTCTACGCCCAAAACAAAAAATGTCACGACATGAAATCGCTAAACTGTTATCTTTGCGCTTGCCCATACTTTAGGTTTGACGACGAGGGAATCAAAAAAGTGGAGGAGAACATCCAATACAGCTTTTGCTCCATCGACGCCAAAGACGGCAATCAAGGAGTGTATGGAGAGAAAATCCATCAGGATTGTTCCAAATGCAAAGTGCCTCATCACAGAGCGTACGTGGAGAAAAACTTTGACTTTGATTGGAAGAAGATTATGAATAAGTGTCCGCTTTAAGGATTATAAAATTTTCCTCGATCGAAATACTTCAAAAACCTTAAATAATATTTTAAAGATGAGTGTCAGTCACCATTTTTTTAAGGATTATGGCTGTCTAGCCCCATAATCCAAATCTTCCCTCCATTGTGGGTGATGAAAATGGAGTCTTTTGTCGCATGTGGAGGAAGTCGCCGATTCGTTGAGTTTTATGGTTCCTATCTTTTTCCAATCTTTCGCGTCGCCCACCATCGCACTAGCCACCGACACGTCAAAAGTCAACGTCTCCGCGTTTTGTATGCGCAACTCTTCTCTAAAATCTTCCTCGTCCACTCTTTTGGAGTCCGCCGCTTCTATTTTCATCCACTTGGGCGTGAGGAGTTTCGCGTCGGCGTTTTCGCCTAGATAGGAGATTTGATAGAGTTGTCTGATGGAGGGGTTTTTGTCCGCCGCCGAGAACGCGTTGGAAATCTTGATGGCGTACGCCATGTTTTTGAACGCCTCCATCGTGAGGCTGACCGACGGCTCGTTCGTGAGCGTAGCGTCTCTGTAATGTTTCGCGTCCGTTCCGCCGAAGTCTTCTATGAGAAAGAAGTTCGCGCTCGCTTGCTTGTTTGTCTTTTTCGGATCCATCGTGGGAAAGAGTTTGCCCGCAAAACCAAACGCCCGAGTCGAACCGCTTTTCACGTTGCTCATGGCGGTTGAAGCCCGCGCTATGATAAGCGCTTCGCTCCCTTGTTTGAAGTACCCGCCATAAGGGTTCTGCTCGTCTATCTTCCAAACGCCTTTAAAACAAACGCCGTTGGGGTGAGCCAATTTTTCAAACGGTTCGAGTACGTCCGCGTCGTCGTTTAGAGTTCGCATCGCGTCATGAGCTATGGCGTCATGAGCAGCGACTTTAAAGTAGGAAACTTTGGTTTGCGGCAGTTTTTCGTAAGGGTCGGAAGCAACCTCGCTCCAAACCTGCTCAAAACTAACGGCGTAATCTTTTTTCACAATCTTCACCTCCGCTTTTGAAGAACAAGCCGAGAGCGTAAATAACACGCTTGCAAATAACAATAACTTCATGCTCAATCTCCTTTTTGTGATTATAACCGATTTGCGTGAAGAAAATTATGCAAAAGTGTCCGCTTTTAGGATTAAAAGATGAGTGTCAGGCAGCATTTTTTAGCATTGCGTTTTTTTGATTTTAAAAAATATGACAAATTGTTATGGAATTTGCTACGATTTGTTATATCTGAATATATGTAAAATTCCAAAGCTACGGAAAATACTTATAAATTTCTCTTCTATGCTTCACTGTTTCAATAATTACACAATTGTTCTCTTTTTTGATGCCAACTCTGTAATCATCAAAAATAAACTCTTCAATTGTTTTTGCGTACTCCACTGGTAGTTTTGAAAGCTCTTTTAAAAACTTTTTCTTGTATTCAACTTCCATTGTTTATTAAGAGTCTTAACACTACACCCAATTTCTAGAGTTTACCTTTTGTTAGTCTATAAACTTCTTCACAAGTCACATTATCCTCATCTATATTTTCTACAGCTAATAAGATTATTGATTTTCTAAGTTGATTCCTTTTTTCACACTCTTTGAGTGTTATCTTATTGTTCATATATTGATATAA
>CALDOC010000179.1 GCA_937914675.1 uncultured Sulfurimonas sp. | reverse complement strand
GCATAAGGTTTGAAGATTTGAAAAATTGGTTCCGTTAGTGTCGAGTTTTATTTTAAACCCTAGCTTTTTAATCTCTTTACAAAACTCGACCAAATCGTAATTGGTGGCTTCTCCGCCAGAGAGCACCACGCCGTCAAGCAAACCCACCCTGGTTTTTAAAAAACCAAGCGCGTCGTTTAAAGAATAATTGCCGTTTTTGGCGTAAACTATCTCTTTGTTGTAGCAATAGTCGCATCTCATGTTGCAGCCGCTAAACCAAACTACGCACGCCAAATGGTTTTTATAGTCAAGATGCGTAAACTTAGTTAGGTCGTAAACGACTTTATCGTTCAATAAACTGAAGTCTTTGTTTGTGCTCACCGGTTTTTCCAATGTTAAAACTCTCCACCGGTCTATGGTAACCCATGACTCTCGTGTAAACCGTACATTTTTGCCTTTTGTCTCGCAACGCGGTCAAGATTTCATTTTTACTCATTTTTCACTCCTTGTTTTTGTTAGATTGGACGTTTTGAGAAACTCCCGGAGACTATTCGAGGAGCTTCTCAAAACGCCTCGTCTAAGAAGCGTCCAGCTTTAGGTTTTCGCTTCTTTGTATCAACTCTTCGTCGCATTTTGGACAAAACTCGTGCTCTCCCGCGATGTACCCGTGTTTTGGGCATACCGAAAAAAGCGGCGTTATCGTAATGTACGGAAGTCGAAAGTTGCTGATGACGTTTTTGACCAGCTTGCGGCAAGCCTCCGTCGAACTCAGCTGTTCTCGCATGTAAAGATGCAGTACCGTTCCTCCGGTGTATTTCGTCTGCAAATCGTCTTGAAGAGTAAGCGCTTCAAAAGGATCGTCCGTCAAATCAACGGGAATTTGCGAAGAGTTCGTGTAGTAGACGTTCTCGTCCATTCCGGCTTGGATGATGGAATCTCCGTACCTTTTCTTGTCTTCTTTGGCGAATCTATACGTCGTTCCCTCGGCGGGGGTCGCCTCAAGGTTGTAAAGGTTGCCGGTTTCCTCTTGAAACTCGACC
>CALDOC010000178.1 GCA_937914675.1 uncultured Sulfurimonas sp. | reverse complement strand
GAAGACGAAGAAGATTTACTCGACTTGCTTGAGTACAATCTTTCCAAAGAGGGTTTTGACGTCGTCGGATTTTTAAATACGAAAACAGTCGAAACCATGCTCGAAGAAGAGGACGTGAACCTTATCGTCATGGATAGGAATCTTCCCGGCGTCGAGGGAAGCGAATATGTTAAGTCTCTCAGAAACAAGGGCATACAAACGCCCGTCATCTATCTCACCGCCAAAGATAAAGACTCCGACGTTGAAGAGGGTTTTGTCAGTGGCGGCGACGACTATATGACTAAACCCTTCAACATGAAAGAGCTTGTCCTACGAATAAAATCAATCTTAAAAAGAACCACCAACACGCCTATAAATGGCAATATTAGATATAAAGATTTGCTTTTGGACAACGACGCGAGAACGCTAATGGTCGATAACGTTTTAGTTGAGATTACAAAATTGGAATTTGATTTATTGCATGAATTCATAATAAATAAAAATAGCGTACTCGACCGTGATTATCTCTTGCAAAACGTATGGAAAAACGCCGATCAAAATCAGTATAGAACCGTAAACGTAGCCATCACGCGATTGAAAGAAAAAATAGACCCCGATAAAACAAAGAACTATATACAAACTATTCGAGGCGTCGGGTATAAACTTTACTAAGGTTACAAGTGTAATCAAAAAGAAACCATCCTAACTTATAATATTTATATTAAATCATAGTCAAAGGCTAAAGCACAAATGAAAGAACATATACTCATAGTCGATGATGACAACGACATGGTGGAACTCCTCGAGTATAATCTCTCAGCTGCCGGTTATGATGCGCTAGGATTTTTAAACACGAAGCATGTTAGAAAAGTATTGGTGGAGGAAAAGATAGACCTCATCCTTATGGACAGGAATCTTCCTGACATAGAGGGTAGCTATTACATCGAAATGCTTAGAAGCAAAAACATAAACACTCCCGTCATTTTCCTCTCCGCAAAAGACTCTCAAGAAGATATAAAAGACGCTTTTTTAAGAGGCGCCGACGACTACGTCACCAAACCCTTTGACATGGAAGAGCTGATTTTACGCATAAAAGCGGTACTAAGAAGATATAACTCGCAACTAAAAGAGATCACTCAAATATTAGAGTACAAAGATATGAAACTAGATTTAAATATGCATAAAGTCTCCATAGACCATGTCGACACGACGCTTACCAACTTAGAGACCTCTTTGCTGCAAACGCTCCTAAACAACAAAGGCAAAGTTTTAGATAGAGATTTTTTACTCAAACACGTATGGAAAGAGACTCAAAACATTCATCCAAAAACCGTAAACGTGGCGATAAAAAGATTAAAAGAGAAGATAGACCCAAGTGGTGAAAAAGAGTACGTTAAAACGATACGAGGCGTTGGGTATCTTTTAACTTAGTCCCACGGTTTTTCCTTCAAATTTATGTCAGCCTTCCTATTTACAAGTAGAAGTTATATATAAAAATGAATCATGTAGTTTTAACAGATAGAGCCCATCAGAAGTGGACTCCTCTGCCAAATAAGGAGGA
>CALDOC010000177.1 GCA_937914675.1 uncultured Sulfurimonas sp. | reverse complement strand
AATCGCTATGTGGCTTTTCCATGTCATAGCATCTTCTCCAGTTGAGTTATGGAGTGTATATTTACAAAATTAAGAAGAATTTGTTTGCTCTCGCTTAGTTCTATCTCGCCTTTTGTAATGTCCATGTTTATTTTTCGTATGTCGTTTACAGTTTTTAGCCAATCGTCGTAACTGCCAACCGCGGTTAATTTCCTGCTCTTGGTTCTTATCTCTAGATCTAAAAGAATCTCTTTTTGAATTTCCAAATCTTGCAACTCCGCTTTAAATAAAAAATAATCTTTTGTTTTTGAGATAATAGTTTGCTTCGTGTCTAGTATTTTTTTTCTCATGTCGTTACTCTCTTTTGCGTCAAATATCGGGTATGTTAAAACCAATTCGCCTATAAATCTATCTGCATCGCTTACTGTTCCGGTTGTTGATGACGTTGTGATTTGAGATGTTCTAGCCTTTGCAACCGCATCTAATTTTAAAAGCGTAAAATCTACGTCATACGCTAAATTTTTATAAATAAACGCAGATACTTTGGAAAAAGAAAAGCGCTCTTTCTTGGTAGATAAATCATAGATTTTATTATCAAGTTTTTCTAAAGATTTTAAATCTTCAACACTTATTTTTTTCGCTTCGTATGCTTGACATGAGAAAGAAAAATATATAAACACTCCACATGCCATGATGATTTTATTTGTCATTTAGTCCCTTTCATAATTAATTTCCCTGCCATCAAAAGCATTGCAATCTCTGGCAAACCGCCTACGAATAAACCTACGATAAACATAGCAAAAAGAATATTTGTTGCATCAACGCTTGCCTTGCTCGTCAAAAGGATTGTTGTTGTCGCCATTTTTCTACCGTTGATAATATTTCGTAAAGTTCTATTAATGCTCTCTTCACTTTTTGCAGTGATAACAAATCGTTTACAGTTTCTCATGAGGTCTTTTGTAAGCTCTAGTTTTTTCCCTGTAATCTTGTCTAGGTCATCGATAATCAAGACTGATTTTTTGGATTTTTCCATGAGAGCTTCAAATTTTACATACTGTTTCTTGAGATCAAACAGTTCTTCAATATCTTCAATATTTTCAATGTCATGAGAGCTAGTGATAAGTAATTTTTGTGTTTCTTCGTCCCCATCTAAATTTTTGTAAAGGATTTCTGAGAGTGAGT
Organism: uncultured Sulfurimonas sp.; assembly: GCA_937914675.1. Classification (GTDB taxonomy): domain Bacteria; phylum Campylobacterota; class Campylobacteria; order Campylobacterales; family Sulfurimonadaceae; genus Sulfurimonas. The sequence goes on along the minus strand of CALDOC010000177.1, from coordinate 878 downwards.
CTGTGGCTTTGAAGATTATTTTTGTTTCCTTAGCCCATAACAAATCAGCGTTTTTTACGATAGTAATAAGCTTATGGCTTTTCCCACTTGCTTCAATGCCAAAAATCATTAAAGAGCCTTTTTTTGAAATATACGTTTCTTTAGGTTTATCATACATGCTTTTTTTCTCTCGCAATATAAGATTTCTCCCTCCACTTGGCGCTTTTTTAAATTTAAAATATTTCATTTTACTTTTGCCTCTTTTTGCCTTTTCAAGTCTTCCATGATGCGCTGAACTTGTTTTCTGCAAATAAGATTTTCACCTTTTCCTTTAACTCCCTTCTCTGCAAGTATTCTGGCAATTTCGCCATGAGTTTTTTTGCTGTATCTCCTAATGGTTTCAATAACTTTTTGTTCTTCTGGATGGGGAAGTATCATTTTTTTACCAGCTACGATTTCAAATCGATATCCAAACTTTGCAATTCTTCCACCTAATGCTTCGCCTTTTGCTTTTTTGTTCTCAAGGGCTTTTCTGATCCTCCAAAGAGTGGTCTCTTTTTCGTACTCTGCAAACGCTAAAAGAATGTTCTCAATCAGCTTGGTGGTGTTGTCTTTTTTTTGATTTTCGAGAGTGATGAGTTCTGCGGATTTCTTTTCAATTTCGTATCGTATCCATCCGCTCTGAATGGTGTCACGGCTTAAACGGTCAAGTCTCATGACTACGACTTTATCATCTTTGCGGATAGTTTCTAGGAGTTCTAGGAGTGCTTTTCGTTTGTGTAGGGGAGATGAACCGGAGACGGTTTCTTTGTAAACATTTGCTACATGAAAATGTTTTTTGATTTCGTTAAGCTGTACTTCAAAACTGTTTGATTGTTTGTCCTCTGTCGTAGAGAGTC
>CALDOC010000176.1 GCA_937914675.1 uncultured Sulfurimonas sp. | reverse complement strand
CTTTATAGCGCCTTTAAAATTTTCTTTGCAAGAGAAAGAGCTTTGGAGCGATGGGATAGTTTTTTCTTTATTTCATCGGGTAATTCACCCAATGTCTTATCATAGCCCTCTGGCACGAACATTGGATCATAACCAAACCCTCCCTCGCCTTTTCGCTCGCTCAGCGCCGTTCCATACATCCATCCGTGAACGCTTCTCTCCGTGTTGTCAGTCACTATAGCGATAGCCGCGGTATAAAAAGCGGGAGAACTTTTCACTCCTTTATTTTTAATGGCGTTCATTAATTGTTGCAAATTATCTTTGTCGCTTGCGCCTGCGCCAGCGTATCTAGCGCTGTAAATGCCAGGCGCGCCCTCAAGAACGTCTACGCTAATTCCACTATCATCCGCCATCACAACTATATTTTTATCATTTAGCGCTTTAAAAACGGCTCTCGCTTTTATAAGAGCGTTTCCCTTAAACGTATCCGCGTCTTCAATGATTTCAAATTCCTCCATCAACTCCGAATAAGGAATAACTTCATACTCTTCGCATAGCGCTTTAATCTCTTTGACTTTGCCTTTATTAGACGTAGCTAAAACTAATTTCAATTTCATTTCCTTATATTTATGTAACAATATTTTATAGTATAATCTCGCCATTATACTATAAAGGCTTCTACATGTTTAAAAAAGTTTTTCCTCTTTCATCCATTTTATTCCTAAGATTTTTAGGACTATTTTTAGTTTTACCCGTTCTTTCCGTTTACGCGCTTGATTTAGAAGGCGCTACTCCCTTACTCGTAGGAGTCATTGTTGGTGGTTACGCGCTAACGCAAGCGATTTTTCAAGTTCCTTTTGGAACAATGAGCGATAAAATTGGTAGAAAACCAACTATATTGGTTGGTTTATTGATGTTTTTAGTTGGTTCTCTTATCTGCGCGTATTCTACGGATATATATACGCTGATGTTTGGTAGATTTTTACAAGGCGCTGGAGCGATTGGTTCAGTAATTCCGGCTATGATCGCGGACTTGGTTGAAGAAGAAATACGTGGCAAGGCAATGGCTTTAATGGGCGGATTCATTGCAATCAGTTTTGCTATATCCATGGCTCTTGGTCCAGTTGTCGCCTCCGCTTTTGGCATCAGCGCAATTTTCTTAATAACGGGTGGTCTAGCCGTTATTGCAATTGTTCTTCTTTTTACGGCAGTGCCTACTCCGCCTAAAATAAAACATACGTATCATGACAGCGTTAAAACTTCAGATATTTTAAAAGACAATAACCTTTTAAACATGATTATTATAAACGCGATGCAAAAAGGCCTTATGACTATGGCGTTTGTTCTTATCCCTATCTTTCTAACGCAACCTCAGTATGGCTTTGGATGGGCGAAATCAGAACTATGGATGGCTTACGTACCCGCTATGATCGCTGGTTTTCTTGCTATGGCACCAGCGGCTATTTTAGGTGAAAAGAAAAATATTCCCAAACAAATCTTTTTAATTTCCATTGTTTTATTCTTAGCTTCATTTTTAATCATGGGTTTTACAACGTCTAGTACGGTTTTTGTTCTTGGAGTTGTATTCTTCTTTATGGGCTTTAACATGATGGAACCACTTGTTCAGTCGATGATTAGCAAATTCGCCAGAGTGCATCAAAAAGGCGCCGCTCTTGGCATCTCTAACTCAGCCGCGTACTTTTTTACATTTTTGGGCGGTACCTCCGCTGGTCTTTTCCTAGATATAAGCGACAAAGAAACGCTAACGCTTACGATTGCCGTAGTTACTGGTTTATGGCTAATTTGGACGGCTCTTAAGCTTCAAAATCCTATCAAGCATTCACATCTTTACATACCAAGCAACGAGATTGATTTCGATAAACTGGGTTCATTGGAGAGTGAGCATATTGCAGAGTGGTACGTCAATGAAACTGAAAACATTGTTGTAGTAAAATATGTCAGCGACGCGATGGAAAAAGATGATTTAAAAGCAAAACTAGTCAAATAACTACATTTGCACGCTAAATTAACCCATAATTTATCAAAAGATAAATTATGGGTCATTACGATAACGACTATTTCTGAGGAGTTATGTACATGTTGTAGTAACGACCCTCGAATTTAGGCGGCTTGTCCATAATACCCAAGTCTTCAACCATTGGCCAAACTCTTAACAAAATATCTTTACCCGCTTGAGGGTTAGCCATTTCACGACCACGTAAAAAGACTCTAAACTTAACATGAAAACCTTTTTCTAAAAATTCTCTCGCATGTTTAACCTTGTATTCAATGTCATTGTCAGCGATCTTTATAGATAACTTAATCTCTTTGATAACAATTTTTACTTGATTCTTTCTTTGCTCTTTTAGCTTCTTCTCTTCTTGGTATCTATATTTACCGTAATCCATAATCTTTGCAACAGGTGGTTTTGCGTCTGGAGCTATTAAAACTAAATCCATCCCCAATTGATTAGCTTTTTCCATAGCTTCATCTAAAGAGACAATTCCTAGTGACTCGGCGCCATCTACGTTACATCTTAACTCTGTTGCACGGATTTCGTCATTCATAATGACACGGTTTTTCTTTTGATTCAAAAATTTACCTCATTTATTTTGGTTTGTATAAGTTTTAGAAAGTCTTCTTCGCTTAAGTTGTATTGTTCTCTTGTTCTTCTATCTCTAATAGCTACCGTTTTGTTGGCGATTTCTTCATCGCCAATGACCACTATCATAGGAACGCGAGTTTTTTCCGCTGTTCTAATTCTCTTGTTCAAAGAATCATTTCTAGCGTATATCTCACTATCAGCATTGATGTCGATAAGTTTATCTGATAATTCCTTAGCATAATCTTTATGAGTCTCCGCAACAGGCACAATCGCTACTTGCGTTGGGGCGATAAACATAGGAAACTCACCGGCGTAATGCTCAGTAAGGATTCCAATAAAGCGCTCAAATGAACCCAAAATTGCGCGGTGAATCATAACTGGCTGGATTTTGTCATTATTCTCACCAGTATATTCAAGCTCAAATCTTTGTGGCAAATTAAAGTCTAGTTGAATAGTTCCACACTGCCACTCTCGTCCAATCGCGTCGGTTATTTTTATGTCAATTTTAGGACCGTAAAAAGCTCCACCGCCCTCGTCAATCTCATAGGCAAGCTCGTTTTTATTCATCGCGTTTTTAAGCGCTTGAGTGGAAATTTCCCAAACCTCGTCGTCCCCAACGGCTTTTTCTGGTTTTGTTGAAATCATCATTTTGTAATCAAATTCAAAAGTTGACATAATTTTATCTACAAAATCCACAACTTCAATGATCTGCTCTTCAATTTGATCGGCTCTACAAAAGATGTGCGCGTCGTCTTGAGTAAACTCGCGAACGCGAAAAAGTCCATGAAGAGCGCCAGTCATCTCATGACGATGCACAACGCCATATTCAAAGTATTTCAAAGGAAGCTCGCGATACGAGTGAAGCTCATCCTCATACACCTTAATGTGTCCAACGCAATTCATAGGTTTCACGCCAAATTCTAGTTCGTCAATATGAGTAAAATACATATTTTCACCATAATTTTCGTAATGCCCGGATGTTTTCCAAAGGTCCGAACGTAACATTTCAGGTCCACGCACAGGCTCATAACCACGCTTACGGTGAGCTTTAAACAAAAGTGATTCCAATCGTGAGCGAAGACGTCCACCAGCCGGCAGCCATACGGCAAATCCAGCTCCGACCTCTTCACGGAAAGTAAAAAGCTTCATCTCGTTTCCAAGTTTTCTATGGTCGCGTTTTTCAGCTTCAGCCATTTGATCCAAATACGCTTTTAATGCTTCTTTATCGGCAAACGCGATACCGTAAATACGAGTAAGCATCTCATTTTTTGAGTCTCCACCAAGATAAGCACCAGAAATTTTAGTAAGTTTAAAGTAGCGAATTAGTCCAATATTTGGTAAGTGCGGTCCACGACAAAGGTCTTCAAACTCACCCTGCTTATAGATGGACACTCTATCGCTAGGTATTCTCTCCATAACCGATAATTTTAAGTGGTCGTCCTTAAATTTTTCTTTTGCTTCATCCATGGAAATTTCGTATTTTTCAATTTCATATTTCTTTTTGGCAAATGAGAGCATCTGCTTTTCTATTGTTTTAAGATCCGCTTCACCTATCTCTTCTTTCGTTTTAAAGTCATAGTAAAAACCCTCTTTGACCGTTGGTCCCACGTAAAACTCAGCGTCCGGATACAGCGACTTTATGGCTTGAGCCATAAGGTGCGCGGTTGAGTGACGAAGAACTTCCAAAGAATCGGCTGAATTATCAAGATGAATCTGCTCACCCTCAAATCCAAGCTCTTTTGCAGTTTGTAAGTCAATTATTTCACCATTGTGTTTTATTGCAATTTCATTCAATTTATATTTCCTTTATTTATTATTTTACAATTCTGTTTTCAAAATTGCGCCATTTGACGCGTTTGAAACTAAAAGTTGGTAGCGTTTAAGCCATTTTGATTTTACTTCATTTTTATAAGGAATGTAATGACTCTTTCTTCTTAATAACTCTTCAGCGTCTACGTTTAATTTCAAAATGTGTTTATCAACGTCAAGCTCTATCTCATCGCCATCTTCAACAAGAGCAATTAAACCACCCTCTGCGGCTTCTGGAGAAACATGCCCGATACTAGCGCCCTTCGTAGCGCCGCTAAAACGCCCATCCGTAATAAGAGCGACGCTCTCGCCTAAACCCATTCCTTGAATAAGCGCGGTTGGAGCGAGCATCTCTTGCATTCCTGGCCCGCCTTTTGGACCTTCATAACGAATCACAACAACGTTTCCAGCTTTCACTTTGTGCGTCATAATTCCTGTTATCGCTTCTGGTTGGGAATTAAAACAGATTGCCGTACCTTTAAAAGCTCTCATGCTAGGAGCGATGCCAGCGCTTTTAACAACCGCGCCTTCTAATGCGAGATTGCCAAAAAGAATAGACAATCCACCAACCTGAGAGTAGGCGTTCTCGTTAGTGTGAATTATCCTTTCATCTAAAATCTTCGCGTCTTTGATTCTCTCGCCAAGAGTTTCGCCCGTAATGGTTAGCGCGTCAAGATTGAGTAAATCACCTCTACGAGCGACCTCGCTCATTACCGCGTTTACTCCACCGGCGTCATCGATGTCTTTCATGTGAACCGTTGTTAACGATGGAGATATTTTTGCAATATGCGCGACTTTTTCAGCTATGGCGTTAATATTTTCTATTTTAAAATCAACGTCGGATTCTCTTGCGATTGCCAACATATGTAAAACCGTATTTGAACTTCCACCCATCGCCATGTCTACCACAAAAGCGTTGTGAACGGCCTTTTCGTTTAAAATATTTTTAAAATTATACTTAGAATTATCTTCCATTTTTGCCAATTCAACTATGCGTTTGGCAGCCTTTCTAACCATCTCGATTCTCTCGGGAGTCATGGCCAAGACGGTTCCATTTCCGGGAAGCGCTATGCCCATGGCTTCACAAAGAGTATTCATGGAGTTTGCTGTAAACATCCCCGAACAGCTTCCACCGCTTGGACAAGCTTCACACTCTATCTCGTAAAGCTCTTCATCCGTCATCTTTCCATCGGCATGTTTTCCAACGGCTTCAAACGCGGTGGCCAAGTCGATAGGCGTGCCGTCTTTTTTATGTCCAGCGGGCATTGGGCCACCGGATACGAAAATGGTTGGAACGTTTACGCGAAGCGCTCCCATTATCATCCCAGGAACGATTTTATCACAGTTTGGAATGCATATCATTGCGTCCAGTTGATGCGCGTTCATAACGGTTTCTATAGAGTCTGCGATTATTTCACGCGACGGAAGAGAATAAAGCATTCCCTCATGACCCATAGCAATCCCATCGTCCACTCCGATCGTATTGAAAACAAATGGAACGCCTCCAGCTTCGCGAATGGCCGCTTTTACAATTTCTCCATACTCATGCAAGAAAAAATGCCCAGGAATAATATCAATATAGCTGTTTGCGATTCCAATAAAGGGTTTATCGAAATCTTCATCTTTCAAACCAGTCGCTCTCAACAATGAGCGATGTGGAGCTTTGTCAAAGCCTTTTTTTATTATGTCACTTCTCATCAAATTTCCTTTATATAGTTAGCTTTTAAATTATAAATGCGATTATATCATTATTTTTGAAATTTACCTCTAAAACCCTTTACAAATAAAAAATTAATGGCTATAATTCCACCTCACTTACCAAGTTAGTAAGAGTTTTGCGGGAATAGCTCAGTGGTAGAGCACAACCTTGCCAAGGTTGGGGTCGCGAGT
>CALDOC010000175.1 GCA_937914675.1 uncultured Sulfurimonas sp. | reverse complement strand
ACCATAAGCGCGGCGGCGGTTATTCCAATAGTGGCTAAATCCATGACTAATCCTTTAAATCTCTTAGTTTTTCTACCTCATTATGAGCTTTTTTAGCAATCAAAAGAAACAATATAGCGGATAAGAATATTAAACGTAATCCAAGCCAAAACTATATGTTAATATCCATGGCAATATACAATTTAGACACGCCAGCGCCAACAGCTAACATCATGGCGATCAATACACAATAATCCAATATATTCTTTCTTTTCATCAATTTTTTCCATATATGACTATCTCAAAACTCTCCTAAAATAATTTTTGTTAAGCAATCAAACAGCTTTTTATAGAAGCATAACTATTCATTTAAATTTGTTTTTTACCCAATTTTGGCAAACATTTCGGATTTAAATAATCCCTCTTTGTTGTGTGAACGGTGAAGTTCAAGTCGGTAAATCACACCTTTATTTAAATTTGTTTCAGCTTAATCAAGCAAACATTTCGGACTTAAATAATCCCTGTTTTTTGTCTGAACAATTAAGTTCAATTCGGTAAATCACACCTCGTTGCAAATTCAGAGTTTTCTCAATTGACAAAACTTGCATACTCTGTATGCGCTCGGACAACAACAGTCCTCAATAAAGTCTACTACAGACTTCCACCGTTTTTTCCGCAGAAAAACATGTGTTAAAAAACGTCCGAAAAAAATAGTTAATTTTAGTCTCATCACAGCAGTTATATTCACGCGAAAATTATCCGCGCTAATGTCAAACCAACAGGGGAAAAACAGCACTTTTGAGCAGTGGCTCAACTCTCTAATTTCGACCGACAAAGGCGCGAGTGACTAGAAATTAGAAAAATAAAATAAAAGGTTATGCTGAAATAATAGCAGAAATTTCTTCAATAATCAAGTCAAAAACCCATGACCTCTCCCGTCAGGTGGACACAAGTGTACCACCTGACGGGAGACACAAACACTCCATAAAATAAGCACTTTGATAGTAATTTTATCATTTACAAAAACATGCTAAAATCTGGACATGGAAAAACTGCCCCCAAACTATGCGAAAAAGCTAGCGAGATTACGGTTCAAAGATGAGATATTGAGAATGCATGAAGAGCTAATCAGCATACGGGAAATCACCGAGAAGATAAACTATAGATTAGCGCGAACTAATCTAAAGACGAGTTTATCCAAAAGCACGATTGCAGAAATTATTAAAAAATATAAGGAAAAAAAGTGAGAGAAATATATATGTACGCTATTCCAGTCGTGTTGCTTTTAATGTTGCTGCTAGTTATTTTTATGCTTTTGACGAAAAAAGTTGAATTTGAAATAGTTGAACAAGATTATTACAGCAGCTTGAAAAAAATAAAACTTGAGCATGAAAAACAAATGGAGCAATTGATTAAAGATACAACAAAAAGCAATAGTGACGCTATTATGAAATTTCGCGAGTTCACGGAAGATGAAATCGATAAATTCAAAGACGCGTTAAAAACAAACGTAGAACAAATTCAGGAAATAAAAGGACTATTATCAATGGTTATAGACTTGCAACAACAAAATGTATATCTAACAAATGAACTCAAGCATCGAGATAGAAAGTTAAGCAGTAAAGAGTTTCAGCTTAAGCAGTTAAAAAATGAAATTTGAATTTGACAATTTTGTAGTTTATACTGAAACTAAAGTTATTCAGATGCGCGAAACAATAATCGTTGCTACAGGAATCAATGGAAGCAAACCTTCCGGATATGTCGAAAAGCAAAAAACGAAAGAAATAATAATTTTTAAACAACTCAATTTCATGGACTCTACGGAAAATAAATATTATCGCGTCCTAGATGACATATTCAATTTTATCGATTTTATTGAGATTATAAAATCCTTTATTGGCAATAAACTTGAGGCTCTTGAATTATATAAATTTGAAAAATTTGAGGTGAACGTCGCGAACAAAAATAAAAAAGTATACTTAAAGATACATTTTAAAAACTATGCGGAGAGTCTTTTCTTAGAAAAATACCAGGCTTCGACCTTGGCCGCAAAATTCTCTAAAATATTGCAGAGGTGCGAGCCATGGCAAGAGCCGGTAGCATAAACTATCAAGTTTCGAACATCATCAAATCAGTCAATGGAATCGGAACGAGCAAAAAAGAAAACCGCGACAATAGCGGCGTTAAAAGCGCGGAGAGCGGCCATAAAATTAGTGATAAAGTGCATAGCTACAAGAGCCTTGACAACTTGCGAGACAACCTTACGAACCTCGCCAAGTACGCCAAATCTGAACATCAAATAAAAGACATGAGTAAAATTGACTCGAAAATCATTGGCGATTGGATTAAATCCAAAGAGATTATCTACCACTCCGCCTCAAACTACCTAAGCGAAATCAACAAAGTTTCAGATCACCTCTCGATCTCTCGAGAGGAGGTCAAGACTCTAAGAGCCGAACTCAGGAAAGAACTCCCAACCAAAGAGCTGACGACACGCTACTACAAAAATCTCGACAGAGTGCAGATGCCCGATAGAAGCCAACCAGCGTTTGAGTTGCAAAGGGACTACGGCTTGCGGGTTTCCGCGTCTACGAGCATCAACCTTGACAAACAACTCGACGGGAACATCCTCAAATACCAAGAGAAAGGGGGCAAATGGAGTGAAAAAGAGCTTAGCTCCAGTCTTGTGTCAAAAATCAAAGAAAACGCCGTGAACGGTAAATATGAGATGAATAACCGCACGTATACGAGAGATTTAAAAGAAGCGATTGAGAGCCAGACTAAAAACATTTTCAACGGAACCCACGGAATCCGCCACTCTTACGCCCAAAATCAACTCGAAGCTGGCAAGAGCAAAGCGGAAGTGACCCAGAGCATGGGACACTCAAGAGAAGAAATTACGAATACATATCTGAGATAATAAAG
>CALDOC010000174.1 GCA_937914675.1 uncultured Sulfurimonas sp. | reverse complement strand
GGCGATAGATACTCCAACATAGAAATGAATTCCATGCCTCTACCCTCTCCCGACCCAACAAAAAGAGTTGTTCCTTTAGATATTTTTCCTTCCGGCGTGATCAGTTCCATGAAAGTTCAAAAAAGCGCTACGCCAGACATACCAAGCAGCTTTGGCGGTGGATATGTCGACATTAGAACAAAAGACAGTTCAAAAGAGGATTATCTCAAAATATCACTTGAAGCGAAAGGGAACAGCAACACGGGAAAAGAAGTTGACTCGCACCAAGGCGGTTCAAGTGATTGGACTGGCTATGACAATGGATATAGGAAGATTGATCAATCTATCTTAGACGCTATCGAAGTTGTTCTTGGAGAGAGAATCAAAGGTTTTACTACTGATTATTATACGAAAGACGAAATAGCGAACTTTACAAAAGCATTTGCGAATAGAGACTATGAAGTTACGCAAAAAGCGCTCCCTTATGGTGGAAAAGTCGCACTTGAAGGGGCGATAAATTTCGAGGTGGCGGATGATCATAAAATAACTTTATTTGGAAATTATGAATATGGACAGGAGAATAAATACAGAGAAGAATCTTACGCCAAGTACGATTTTGATCTTGCTTCTGGCGCTCTAAAACCAAATCCAACGCAAGAGGGAATAATTTCTAGAACTACCACAGAATACGTAAACTCCGGCATCTTTAATATTGGGTATAACTATCTTGACGTCTTTAAAATAAAATACACTAAATTATATACGCATAACGCGGACGCGACAACAAGAGTAGTTGATGGAACACTCGGTTCAAATGATGACACCGTATTAAAATACTACTTGAATTGGGAAGAGAGAACGTTAGACGCAGATCAGATAAGCGGTCAATTTGATTATTCGGTATTTGATTTGGAAAATAATTTCAGGTTTGGTTACGAGCATGCGAAAGCGACGCTATATCAGCCAAATAATTATGAATACGCATATACGTATGATGATCAAAATAATCGATATTTCTTTAACACCAAAGATTTTTATCCTTTTGGAACGAATTTAGAGTCAACGGATGATTTAACCGCTTTTTATATTAATAATAAAATAAACTTTGACTTATTAAGCGAAGACGACTATTTAGACATTGGCTACTCATCTAGTTTTAAAGAGAGAATTTCACGATTGAATAGGTACGCGTTAAAAAGGAATCAATACACTGGTGGGAATGGATTTGACTATGACAATGATTTAGTAAATCCAAACGTAGACGCCATCTATGATGAACATGTTAGCGCCGACGTCAGTTTTGAGGATAGAATTTTATTGATTAACTCAGTCTATCTGCCTGCTGATTACTTTGACGCTGAAGTAAGCGACGCGAACATGTACGCACAAGCGTTTATCAAGCCAATGGACAGCATGGAAATACTCTTTGGCGCAAGACAGGTAAATTTTAGTCAAGTTGTTTACCAATACAAAGAAGACAGAGTAAATCCTGGAAGATTGATGCAAAGAATTCCCGAAGAGTTGACTTTAAACAAATTGTATCCTAGCTTAAGCT
>CALDOC010000173.1 GCA_937914675.1 uncultured Sulfurimonas sp. | reverse complement strand
CGATTTCGCTCCTGTTATGAATTTGCTTAAATCAGGCGACGACGCGACTTTAAGCGATGATCAGATTCGCATGGACGTTGACAGCATAAGCCTCGCGGCCACCAATCTTTATGGTTTTGCGGGAATAGGCGGCGCTCCATGGGAAGATTTAGATCAAGATGGGGAGATAACTGGCGAGGAAGAGAAATGGGCAAATACAAACGCGCAAGGCGTAGCCATTTTAGACGCGGACATGGCGATGGCTCTCATGCGACCAAGCTTGTCTCAAATCCCTGGCGTTGGAGCCGTTTTACCAAAGTTCATCTCTTTAAAAGTAAACATTGATTACGCGGGACTCATCGGTTTAGAAGACGTGGTGACGGCAAATCTGCAAGATATTCAGGTAAATATAAACACCTCAATCATTCCTGGTTTACCACCAGTGGGAGCCCTTCTTTTGGCACTTCCAAACATTGATTACATAGCGAGTTTTGAGGGTGAAGACACCAACAACAACTTTATTTTAGATGAGGGTGAAGATCTAAATCTCGATGGTCTGCTCAATCGTGGCATGGAGATGTCCTCAGGACTCAACGCGTTTTATTTGGATTTTGACAATGAAGTACTAGAAGTGGCAGGTTACGCGGAGTTTAAACTTCTTGGTATCATTGAGTTGAGTGCTGGCTTTTATATGGGCAAAAGAATAGAGACTGTGACCCTTCATGATTATGTTAGTGGCACGGATGGAACGGCGACGACCGTCAGTTTGAGTTTTGCGATTATAGAAGCTTACGGATATATAGGCGAACCGTCAAAAGATGGAGTTTACTGGATTGACGCGAATGAAGATGGAAAAATCACCAATGAAGACGGTGGCGCGAAAACGAGTGATTCCGTCATTGGCGTGGCGCTTGAAGATTTAAGCATTGGCTTTACGGTAATGCGTCAAACTGGAGTTGCGACATGGGATGATGTGAGTGATGAAACTGAAATAGCCTTGAATGTTCAAGGATTGCTTACCGTTTACGCGGGAATAGTTGGTTCATTAACGAACATAGAGTTAGTTGGCGTGCCTGGTGTTGAACTCAGAGCGAGTGATTTTGTTCTCTATGCAAACTTTAGTACACTCCCTACACTCATAGTGGATTTTTCAAAATCAGGTGACGAGGATGAGAATGGGGTAAGGGGTGCTTTTGCGATTACCGTAACACCAACACTTTCACTTAGTTTTGAAGAGTTAGATAAGTTGATGCTTGTCGTGCAGGGAAGCGCACTAGCTAGAATCTATAGTGGTGATTTTGACTATATTCGTATGAGTGCTGCTTTTTCTTTTGAAATCTCCACTGATGGTATGGAGGTCTTTTTTGATGGACAACTAGATATCGCCAACGGTCTCATGAACTC
>CALDOC010000172.1 GCA_937914675.1 uncultured Sulfurimonas sp. | reverse complement strand
GAAACATTGTTCAGTTGGATTTTATCCCCGGAAGCAACTTTTTGGGAATGGTTGCTCATAACTACGATAAATTTAGCAATAGTTTTGCAGTTTTTCACAGTGGCAAAGCGCGCTTTGGAGACGCCACGATATTGCGAGAAGGCAAACAGACGTATAAAACGCCACTTTCATATTTTCATCAAAAGTTAAAAGAAGAACCAATTTATAACCACCATTTTTTAGATGAAAATGACTTTGATATTCTAGGGCAGCTCAAACAACTCAGAAGCGGTTACATAACAAAAGAAAAAGAGCAGGTTTTTATAGAGTATAACTATGTACAAAAAAGCGCTTATGACAAAGAAAATCGCAAAAGTAAAGATAGACAAATGTACGGCTACAAAGCTATCCAAAGTGGTACGAAGTGGCAATTTAGCGTAAAAGTAGAAGCAAATGTTTTAAAGGTAGATGAAGAGCTGATTATAACAACTTTAGAGTCAAGTTCTCGCCTTGGCAAGTCAAAATCGGCAGAGTATGGGCAGGTAAAGATAGTTCACAAGCCAGAGCTACAAAGAGAAAATATAGAATCAAAAAGCCAAAACAATCAAAATATTTTATATGTGAATTCCCGTTTGGCTTTGGTGAATGAAGAGGGAGCTCCTTCGTTTGATTTAAAACGTCTCTGCAAAGGACTCGATGAGACAAAGATATTGTATGAAAAAACACAAATTCGCATCTCTGCTTTTACCCCCTACAATGGCGCGAGACAAACAAAAGACTACGAAAGAGTCTGCGTCAACAAAGGAAGCGTAATCGTTTTAAAAGATGTCTCGCCAGAACAACTTCAAGAGATTCGTAACGGCGTTGGAGCGTATCTCAGTGAAGGGTTTGGGGAGATTCTTATCAATCCTGAATTTTTACTAGAAAAAAAGATAGATATCAAAGAAAATTCACATGCTGAGAAAAATCTACATGCCAAAGAACCTAGCGATTATTTAGCGCTCTTTTTAAAGCAAAGAGAAGATAACAAAATAGCCAAACTTGACGTAGCGACAAAAGTACAAGAGTTTATACAAAACAATAAAATCTACAATGAGATTAAAAATTCTCAATGGGGAAAAATACGAAGTATCTGCACAAGTGGAAGTCAAAATTTTAAACAGGAAATTAGAGAATATATTAGCAGTGGCAAAGTATCTTGGGAAAAAGAACAAATAGCGAAGCTTTTGGATAATGATTCTCACAGTCCTGAATTTATAAAACTCCTCGCAATCCACATGCCAAAAGTGAAAAATACTCAAAAGGAGAAAAGCAATGACTAGACAAGTGGCGCATATCATCATTGAAGCCGAAACGCCTCTAAAAGTAGGCTCAAACGCA
>CALDOC010000171.1 GCA_937914675.1 uncultured Sulfurimonas sp. | reverse complement strand
ATCAGATAATTCATCACGCTTAACGCTCTTCTTTTTGAAAGTTTCAGATTTCTTTTTTTATTACCATCGCTGTTTGTGTGACCTTCGACAATCAAATTCGCTTTTGGAAACCTTTGCAAAAGTTTGGCAATATCATCCAAAACTGGGAACGATTCGTCGAGTATCTTATCGCTTGCGCTTTTAAAGATGATTTTTTTGCTACTTACCAATTTTTTAAACAAAGCGGCGATATCTTCTTCATCGGTGAGCGTTGTCGTCACTTTGTTTTTCTTATCGTCTATGACAACGCTTTCTAAGCCTCCACCGCTCAAAGATTCTAATTTTACAACAATGTCTTTAGCATGTTCAGCCTCTTCATCATCCAAGGTTTGAAGTTCAAACGTTGCGCTTTTTGAACCTTTTTTCACTATCACGCTCTGAAGTGGAGTGAAGTCTTTATCTATTTGCGCCAAAGATTCGCCATAAGAGAGGTTCACAAGCAAATCAGCTTCTAAAACTTGCGATAAACCAATTGTATACTTTGACGTTCTTTGTGGTTCCGACACTTTAGATGGACCTTTTAGCGAGATGATTGCGGCTTGTTTATCCGAACCGCCCTTTTCATCGTATATTGCGACGCTTAAAGGCTCCATAATTTCTATCTTTTCTAAACCGCCAGAGGAGTTTGCGCTTAGAGCGATCAAAATATTTTCTTTGTTTTCCAAGATATTGTCATTTAAGAGTCGTATAGAAAATTTTGCTTCGTTTTGATTTTTACGAATTTTTACTTTTCTTTCTCCTATGAAGTCTATCTTGTTTGTAGCGCTACCGGCGTACTCTACGCTAAAAGTTAAATCCTTTTTCAAAGTTTGCGAACTTGTAATCAACGCCTCAAACGCTTTGCTATCCTCATATATTACAGAGTCGTCTTTAAGCGAAAGAGTGATTTTCGCTCTATCTTGAGCGTCCTTATTATCTAAAACAATGGTTTTGCTTTTTAAAGCGTTGAGCTCTATGGATTCGTAGAGTCGATACTCCATTTTTTGTAATTCAAGGCTTATGTCCTGACGTTTTTCAACTACATTGTCGTCAATGACTTCCAAAGAAAACCTAAGCTCTTTATCGCCTTTTTTCATGAGAGCGGTTATCTCTTTGTCGTAACTATTATTGTCGTTTGCGTTTATTTTGAAAGTAAACGCGATATCTTCCAATACGGGTACTTCGGATTTAATGGCGTAACCTATCGCTTTGCCTTCAAAAACCGTTTTGTCGGAGTCAAGAGAGAGAGTGAACTTTTGAGTGGGCTCTTTCTCGTCTTTGACGTCGATATTAAGCTCGGCGCTTGCGTATCTAACGTCTTCAAAACCTATATCGTCCAATCCGGCGACAAAAACATGTATCGTATCGTTTGCTTCTCTATACATGTCATCGATGGTGGTAATCGTAAAAGTAGCCGATTTTTGACCTTTTTTGATTTGAAGAGCGTCTTGAGCGACATAATCGACTCCTCGCTCGGCGCTCCCATTATAATCAAGTCTCAACTCTATGTCCTCAACCGCTTCTCTTGAAAGTTCTAGAGTATAGGTAGCCGTTACGTTATTTTCATCAACGCTAGGAGGGCCTTTGATTGTAATCTCTACGCTGTCTTTGTCAGCATGCTTTGGATTTTTCTCATCCAATATTTTTGTATGTATAACGCAACCATAATCTGAAACGTTATACTCGTTTAAAAATCTCTCCCCGTTGATACTGAAAATTTTAACCGCGAACTCTTCATTAAACTCAGCAAATGGATCGTCTAAAGTCTGAATCTGAAAATTGGCGGAGAGTTCTCCTTTTTTAATAACAACGTCTCTTTTGGCTACGTAATCTAAGACGTCCTCAGCCGTACCGCTATAAGCTAAAGTAACGTTAACGTCTTCGTCAAGATCTTTTTTTACGCTAACCCTATACTCGCCGCTTAACTCACCTTCTCTAATGACGTTTGGACCACTTATTTGCGCAAAATCTTGCGTTAAGACTATGATGGGATCAATGGGTTTAGGAAATATTAGATAGATGATATACAAAGCCTGTAAAACAAATAGATACCAAAACAACTTGCACAAACCCGATTTCACTAGCTTTACGTTTTTCATTTTTAATTTCATTTTGTATACTCCGCCACAACGTAAGGTGGAAAACTAATAACTATATGAATCATCTCCAATTTCATGTCTTTAATGGCAACTTTTTCATCAAAACTAAACGTTTGCATAAGCATTTGCAAGACTAAATGCCCTATGCGATTATTTTCAAGCGCTTTCAATATCAATTCTTGTTTCCCTTTTTCTACAACTTCTTTTCTTTGAAAAATTGTTTTTAATTCTGGTGGCAACCTCAACTCGGCTTCTACGGCGGACATCGTGTAACCGGCTTTTTCTATAAGCGGCATCGCTCTGTCTAAATCATCCATCATGCTTGATACGACCTTTTCTATGGAAGCGATTTTTATTTCGTTTAGGGTCAGATCCGAAGTCGCCAACGCGTAAATAATCATTGAAGCGGCGACGCAAGAGATAAAACCAATAAAGAGCAATCTAAACATTTTAAACCTTTAATTCAAATATTG
>CALDOC010000170.1 GCA_937914675.1 uncultured Sulfurimonas sp. | reverse complement strand
CGCCCGTCGACTCGTCCTTATCCGTCGACTCGTCCTTATCCGTCGACTCGTCCTTCGCGTCAGACTCCTCACTCTCGGTGGACTCCGTTGTCGAGTCAAACTCTCTTATTTCAACTTTATTTTGCGCTATTTCTATCATCATTCCAGCGTCTATCTCATTGGCTCCACCCTCAAATTCAACTGAGATAGCACCCTCATAGCACTTAAATACCTCTCGTGGGCCCAATATTTCACCTGTAAAATCGGTTCCTCTAATTCCTATGGTCGCCGACGCGGTTTTTACTTTAAATCGCTCTGGCGCGACTTTTCCAATCATGCCCGTCACGGAGCGAAAAAATCCCCGACTAGCGCTCATCTCAATCTTTGAGTTTTTCGAACCGTCAAACTTATAATCAAGAAATCCAAAAGATGAATTCGCTCCAATGGTAACGACCGTGTCATCCCTCAAAACGATTTGCGCGCGACTTTTTCGAGCCGTCACTATCTTATCTCCCTTTAAAATGACCATACCGTTTGTGGCGACTATGGAGCCATTGTCACGTTTGACGTCAACGCTTCCCTTCATAGCCATAATGTTTCCAATGTTGGCCCAAAGAGACAAGCTTACCAGCATAAATAATAATATCTTCATCACGAGCTCCTAATAATTTACGCTAACGCCAAACATAGTTATGTTTTTGCTATATTTGGCTGGTATGTAATTTGAACTATTTTTAGCGTATCTTTCAGAAAAAAACAGCTCAAAATTATCCGCAAAGTAATGAGACAGTTTTAACTCCACTTGATTGTAATCGTCATCTCTTTTTGCGGAGCCCGCGGCGTTTGCCGGATTGATTCCATCATTATAAAAAGCTTTTCTGTAACGATAATCCAGTTTGGAGACGAGCCCTTGAGCGAGATTATAATTCACTCCCAAAGAGAAGGTCAACATCTTTTTGTCAAGATAACTAAAGTGAACCGTTTCGTTCGAAGAAAAGCTCTCATACTTTCCAGTCGAGTATAGATAGTTCGCGTCAAAGAGATAATAAACACCTGAGCCCACGCCATAAGAGGAGTCACCCATTCCTTTATATTTATCGTCATAACTTCTCGTGGCGTATTTTGCGTTGACGTTAAGAATGACCTCTTTGTCGACTTTGACGTTAAGAGTGGGAGCAAGGGTTATTTGAGTCAATAAATCCGAGTTGAGATAATGCACTTTGTCATAACCAATCGGCATATAGAGCGTATAACCCTCTCCCGAGTAGCCCATGCCAACTTTTAAGCCTCCGACAAGCATACTGTAATAACTCGCGTCAAAGTTGTTTTGATAATAGAGTTCCGCGTCGCCTCTAAGATGCCATCCGCCTTTCTCTTCTAGTTCGTTTACGTAACT
>CALDOC010000169.1 GCA_937914675.1 uncultured Sulfurimonas sp. | reverse complement strand
CTTAAACACTTCTCAACTCATAAGAGTCGGTGTAGCCAAACACAGACCAAACCTAAACGGCGCGTACAAAGAGCTACTCTTGCTACGTATGATTTGAAAGCTGACTTTTGGAGTCCACCCAAAACTGTGACGTTTACAAAACTACTACTATCTAAAACAAAAGTGAAAAGCTTTTTTGCTTGAACATCTACAATATAGGGAAGATAGAATAAAGATGCCCATAGGAACAAGCAGTATGTTTTTTAGAGATTACTACCACCGTACAAACGCCATAGATTTTCAAATAGAGTTATATCTGCATATACTAAAGTCTTGATGAGAGGTACTTTTATACGATACATACTACGACCACACATGAAGCACAAGAAAGAACTCGCCACTCAGAGCAAAAACAAAACTGATATTTAATGATTGAAGCTTTTTTATCCCTGACGCAATAACTAAGATAAGAATAGCTCAAACTATAAAAATATTTACATTTGAGATATATAACTGAATTGACACAAAAAGAGTGACGCAACAGCTATACAAACATATCATATCCCTTCAGGAGGGATTGCCATCCATTGCGTTGAACGAGAAAAAAGGAAGTAAAGTTTTACTCTTGTTTGATTCAAACTCTTGCATGAACGCCGTTATGGAAAGAGTCTCAAAGGATAGTATTTTTCTAAATTTTAAAAATCATCTTTTATTTAGTGATACTCGTGCTATGAGATCTAACTTTAACGATTGGCTAGATTATGAAAAACAACATAAAGAACTTTAGCTTCCGATTTTCCACTTTAGTGTACATTTGTCTGCTAATCGCTTGTGTTTGGTAGAAGAAAGTCAACTATAGTGAACTATTTTCTACATTGTGGATATAGCGTATTTAATTTACACATGACGATTATATACAAAAGTCGACATATGTCAAATTTATTTTTTAACTATTTTTTTATGAGAGTACTAAGCCTGTTTGATTGAATGAGTTGTGGAAGAGTCGCGCTTGCATCTGCAAATATAAAAGTAAGCGCGTATTACGCCAGTGAGATAGACAAGCATGCGATACAAATTGCTATGAAAAACTATCCCGATACAGCACAACTGTGAGATATCAAAAATCTAACGAAAGAGAACCTGCCAAAAGATATAGACCTGCTTATCTGATGAAGCCCTTGTCAATGATTTAGTTTCGCTGGTAAACAGTTAAATTTTAAAGATGAGAGGAGTAAGCTCTTCTTCGAGTATGTAAGAGTCCTAAAACTCACTCATCCAAAATACTTCTTCTTTGAAAACGTCAGAATGAAAAAAGAGTATCAAGACGTAATCAGCAAATATCTATGAGTAGAACCCATTATGATAAATAGCTCGCTTCTCTCTGCCCAAAACAGAGTAAGACTCTACTGGACCAATATTCCAAACATTACGCAGCCAGAGGATAAAAATATCATACTGAGTGATGTTTTAGAGAAGTGAGTAAGCGATAGAGATAAATCCTATTGTCTGGATGCGCATTATGCGCGTGCTGGAGATATAAAAAGCTATTTTTTAAAATCAAGAAGACAGCTGATATTTAAAGACTTTACTCTTTTAGAAAACGCTAAATGCAGCGTTAATGGATTAAAGCCAGTGGCTAAAGTAGATATAGCTTGATTTGAGAGTAGCAAGAAAGTTTATGATATTAATCATAAATGCCCAACTATAACTGCCAACTCATGAGGTACTCAATGACCTAAGATATTATTAGTTTGAGAGAACACCAAAAAATGATACTGTGAGATAAAGCCATGAGAGTGCTTTGACGCTACGTTTTTAAATTCTAAAACTAGAAGATGAAGAGCCATGATAGAAAAATCAAATTGTTTAACGGCGGCAAATTATGAGTTTATGCATTATAGTAAAAAATGAGTTGTCAGAAAACTCTCACCTTTAGAGTGTGAAAGGCTACAGACTCTTCCTGATAACTATACACAGTGAGTATCCAATACTCAAAGATACAAGATGATAGGGAACTGATGGACCATAGACGTTATAGCTCATATGTTCAAAGAGTTAAAATATTTGACAAACTAAAATTTATCATTATAATTAACAGCACTTTACTTTTTAAATAATTTTATATGAATGAAAATGTTATACAGAAAACGACATCGTTAAAAAGTCCAATAGGACGGGTGTGAGGGAAGAGTAAACTATCTAAAGAGATAGTTTCTCTCTTTCCTGCGCATAAACACTATGTTGAAGTGTTTGGATGAGGCTTGAGTGTGTTTTTCGCAAAGGAGCCTTCTAAGATAGAGACCGTTAACGACATAAATAGTGATTTGATAAACCTTTGGGAAGTGATAAAAGAGTATCCGCAAAGTTTATCTCATCATTTAAATCAACTCTTTATCAGTCGCGTTATTTTTAACAACATCAAGCTAAAAAAATATACGCCTAGAAATCATATTGAAAGAGCGGCGTTTTTTTACTATCTGGTGAGTCAAAGTTTTTGAAGCAAGGGTGAGAATTTTGCGATGAGCGCGAAATCTTGAAGAAAGCCTAAAAACCTTTGGAAGAGTTTTACCAAATGGAGTCAAAGATTTAAATTAGTTACTATTGAGAATATGAGCTTTGAGGAGATGATAAAAAAATATGACCATAAAAATGGAGATACTTTCTTTTATCTTGATCCTCCGTATTATGAGTACGAAAATTATTATGCGTGATGATTTCAGAAATCTCATCATCTACTTCTTAGAGACACTCTTAAAAATATAAAATGAAAGTTTTTACTCTCTTATAATGACTGTCCTGAAATTAGAGAGTTGTATAAAGATTTTAACATTAGAACTTCAAAAGAGATTGCTTATACGCTTTGATGAAACGTTCATAATAATAAAAAGATTGTTAGTGAGTTGTATATTACAAATTATTAGACCAAAAGAAGTAACAACTATGTTGTTGCTTCTTTTAGAAGAGTATAATA
>CALDOC010000168.1 GCA_937914675.1 uncultured Sulfurimonas sp. | reverse complement strand
ATATATTAATTACAGATATTAAGATGCCTAAAATGAGCGGAATGGAACTCGCAAAACATGTAAAAAGCATTTCCCCTGAGACAAAAATCATAATCATGTCCGCCTTTGACGATAAAGAGTATTTGTTTGAGGGAATAGAAATAGGCGTTTTCAGATTTTTAAAAAAGCCCGTTCGCTTGAGTGAATTAAGCGACGTTCTTTATAAAGCGATAGTGGAGATAAAACACGAGAAAAACGTAAAATTGTTTTACAGCAATTTAAAAAACATATTTAACTACCAAAGCGCCATGGTCGTCATGATACACGAGTCAACGCCAGTTTTAGCCAATCAAATATTTTTAGATTTTTTCGCATTGGAAGCCATTGGAGAGTTTGCTAAAAAACATAGAGACTTTAGTAAACTTTTTTTGCCGCATGACGGATTTTTATACAATCATGAAAAAGTAGAGTGGTTTTTGGAGTTGACGACTCATGAGAAAAAATTATTTCACATTAAGCTCTTGAGCAAAAATAATGAGATAAAGCACTTCATCTTAAAATGTCAAAGCGTTCCAGAAAAAGAGAACTATTGGATTCTCTCTTTTGACGACGTAACGGACTTAAATCTTTTAAAGCTTTTTGACGCGAAAACCTCTAAAAGCGATGAAAGCATTCAAGACGCCGTCTCCATGATGAATCTTCTTGAAGTCATACAAAGAAACAGCGCAAAAATCCAGCTCCATAATTACTACAAAGGTTTGAGCATCACAAACAGCGCCATAATAACGGAGATTGGGGAAAACAGCGTTACTCTCAAAACGAACTACGTTCAAGAAAAAGCGATTAAATTTGAGATGCGAACAACTATCTCTTCGGAGGCTCTTCCAAATCCCATAGTGTGCTCAAAAGTCTCAAAGCTAAGTTTTGAAACGCAGTGCGTCGAGTTGAGTCAGTTGCGTTTTGCTGGCAGGTCTCCTTTATCGAGAAGCACCATTCGACTAGTTCCGGCCCAGCCTTACTCCATCTCTATTTTTGTAAGAGAAAATAAATTTCAAGCAGAAATAGAGATAGTGGACGTGTCGGTAGACGCCATAAAAGTAAAACTGAGCGCTTTGCCCGCGGGTTTGCAAAAAGATGACGAAGTGAGACTCGACATGGTCTTTACGCTTGAGAAAAGACCTTTGATAATCAATACGAACGCAAAGCTATTTCGCAAAGAAGAGAGAGAACACAGTTTTGAACTTGTCTTTACGTTTAACTTTGTCGAGGCTAAGAAAAAAGATATG
>CALDOC010000167.1 GCA_937914675.1 uncultured Sulfurimonas sp. | reverse complement strand
ACATTCTCGACGTCTCCAAGCTTCAATCGCATAGACTAAACTACAGTAAAAAACTCTTTAAGCTTAATGGCTTGGTTTTATCTCTTTTAGAACAGTTTGATTCGTTGATTAAAGCAAAAAACATTAAAATTGAGCTTTTACTGGACGCAGAGCATGAAATTTATTCCGATGAGTACAGAGTAAAGCAAATTATTAGCAATATACTTTCAAACGCGATAAAATATGGCGATACTAAAATATACATAGAGACAAAAGAGTCAAAAACAGGTCATGTAATTTATATAGAAGACAATGGAAATGGTATAAAAGACAAGGAATCCGTTTTCGATCTCTATGAACAAGGCAACGTATCCTTAATGAAAAGAGAAACGCAGGGAACTGGAATAGGTTTGTATTTTGTTAAATTGATTTGCACTGATTTGGGAATAAAATATACCCTTAAAGATTCCGCTCGTCTTGGCGGTACAAGCTTTGGATTGATATTTGATTTAAATCATAAAAATAAGGATTAAACAATGAATATTTTGATTGTAGACGATAACCAAGATAATAGAATGACTATAGAGCTTCTGCTTGAAGATATAGATGTAAATATACAAGAAGCGGTTGATGGCGCCGAAGCAATCGCCATGTGTAAAGAGACTCATTTTGATTTAGTTTTTATGGACATCATGATGCCAAACGTAGATGGTCTCGAGGCGACTAAAGAGATTAAATCTTTTTCCTCGTCAACTATGATAATTGCGCTTAGCGCTCTTGACGATGATAATTCTAAGCATTTAATGTTGCAAAGCGGCGCAGAAGATTATATTACAAAACCCATAGATTCTGAGCTTTTCATACAGCGCGTAAAAAATTACGTAGCGATAATCAAAATGCGCAATAAACCATCGCATACGGTAAAAACGTCTTCGCTTTTTAATGATACCGCATATCCTATGTCTAAAATATTTACAATCGATTCAGAAGCTTCCCTTGCGTATTTTTGGGATTATTATCTTAACACCACTAGCGATAAAGCCGAAAACATTAGTGACGTTGTGCGAATTATTTATGGAGTTGGTTTATGGCTTATAAAAACAAAGCATTTTTTTACAATTGTTTCTGAAGAAAATGATAATAGCCTCTATTTCACTCAAACGTTATTGTCTTCAATCAGTGAGATAGTTATCCGCAATATTTTAAATAAGCATTGTCACGATACCGCATATATATTTAAGGAAGGGGTTTTATCATTTAAGTTGAATAAAACCGTAGCGCCAAGCGCTAAAGAACTCTTAACGTATGATGAAGAAATTCTTTCAAAAACCCATTTTAATAAAATAACGGCGGCTGAATATGTGGAAGCGACGGCAATCTCTTTAATGGATAAAATTGAATCCTTGGAAGATATTGAAGACGCGTTAGACACTTCCATGATTGCGTTTGAAAAAGAGACCACTCTTGAAAATATCATAAAAGTTTCTATGCTATTTTTAGAATACGTAGAAGTGATAGAACAACTTATAGAGTTTCAGCATCTCTCTTACGCCATTAGTTCACTCGCAAATTTTTTAGAAAATCTTCAAGAATCACAATTTGATGAAAAAAAAGTTAAAAAACTCATTACTCTAATTATTAATCTCGTATCGGATTTGAGTGACTGGAGAGTAAATTTATTCATAAAACAAGAGGCAAACGACATTCACTATCTCGACT
>CALDOC010000166.1 GCA_937914675.1 uncultured Sulfurimonas sp. | reverse complement strand
AACCAATTTCATAATAGTATAGTTTTCCTATTTATTTAATTTTTATTCCTTAGTTCAATAGCTACCAATAAGCCAATCAGCCTGAAGAAATTTTAATTTGGAGATAGACGCATGAATAAGTTAATACAGTTTTGGGATAATCTTCGATCGGGTTTCTGGTTTTTGCCTTTTCTAATTGTCCTGGCCAGCATTATTTACGCGGTAGTGTTGATTCAGGTGGACTATGCCGGGGGTTACCAATGGCTGGCCCGTTGGCCACGAGTATTCGGGGTGGGCGCGGAAGGCGCGCGCGATATGTTGTCGACGCTGGCAAGTTCGATGATGTCCGTTATGGGTATCACCTTCTCCATGACGCTTTTGGCACTGGCTCTGGCTTCGAGCCAGTACACGTCTCGCATTCTGCGCAACTTCATGCGTAGCCGCATCACGCAGGTTACGTTGGGAACCTTTGCCGGAATTTTCATCTATTGTTTGATCGTGATGCACACTATTCGCACTGGTGATATGCCATTCGTGCCCAGTGTGGCGGTATTTTTTGCCTTTATTCTAGCATTTGGCGGCATTGCCGTCCTTATCTTTTTTATTCATCATATTGCCTCGTCTATCCAGGCTTCCACCATTATCGCCTCGGTTGCCCTTGAGACCAACATATCCATTGATCGGCTACTGCCAGAAAAACAGGATTATGAACCCGATGAAGATGGAGGCCAAAACCCGATAATCGATTCACTCGATGAGCGAACCTGGTATCCAGTGCCTTCAGCAGTGAGTGGTTATATTGAACTCGTAAATTACGACGTGCTACTGAAGCTAGCGGAAGACATTAGAACCATCGTGCGTACTGAGCACGGTATCGGTGAGTTCGTAGTGCGAGATACGCCTCTGGTATCGCTCGCCCTTACTTACCCGCCAGATAAGAACACCATTGATTCGCTTAACGCCGCTTACAGTATTGGCCGTCATCGCTCAGTTGAACAGGACCCGGCTTTCGGCATTCGACAGATCGTGGATATGGCCATAAAAGCGCTTTCTCCCGGGGTCAATGACACTTCAACAGCGGTGATGTGCATAGACTATCTGACGTCAATTATGGTTCAACTTGCCGATCGAAAATTCCCCTCATCGCGCCGTTACGAGGGAGAAACCCTGCGCGTGGTGGCGATCGTTCCCAGCTTTGAGGGTCTATTAGCCGAGGCCTTCGATCAGATTCGGGGTAGCACGCAAACAAATGTCGCCATACTGGCGCGTATGATTAGCGCCTTTAATACTATTGGCGGTATGACGATTAGGCTCAGCCACATACGAGCGCTCAAGGAACAGCTGCGGTATATCGAGGAGGTGGCTAATCGCTGTATCGAAGCCAATCATGATCGCGCACGGCTCGAAAAGCGCTTGTCTGAGGTTCGCGAAGCACTGCAAAGACAATCTGCGTCGCTCACGGGAAAAGTAAATAACTCATACAACGGATAAGTGGAGCGTAAGAATGATTACACTTATTCTGATTCGTACTATCCAAGGTAGGCGGCTATAAAGAGCCGTAGACAACTCTCCAGAAAATAAAAGGAAAAACATTATGAATACGAAAGACGCGTATAAACAAAAAATAGAGGCTGAGTTGGAATTAGTAAAGGCCAACCTAGAGGTGCTGAGTGCTAAAGCAGATGATACGAATTTAAAATATATCAAAGAAATTCATGCTATGCAAGATGAGTATGTGATTGTAAAATCTAAGATACATGAATTAGGGAAAGCTAGTGAAAGTACTTGGGAAGATTTAAAAATAGATACAGAGAGTGCCCGGAATTCACTAAGCTCTAACGTCAAGAGCGCCTTTGCAAAGCTCAAAGAGTAAATAATGCGAGGAGTATAAATGAAAACGTTTTTAAATGGTCTTGGTCTGGTGATACCTACCGCCCTGATTTTGTATATTTTAATATGGATTTTAACTCAAACTGAACTTTTCTTTAAAGATATTTTACTAATATTTACGCCTCTTGAGTATTATATAAGCGGAATGGGATTTATTTTCGGTTTGATTTCAGTTTATATTATCGGAGTTCTTTTAAAATTTTGGATTATTCAAAGTATCAGAGTCTTTTTTGAAAAATTAATAGATAAAACTCCTATACTCAGTGGTCTATATGGCAGTATAAAAGATTTTTTTAGATTCTTATCTAATATGAAAAAAAATGATAATAATTCAATAGTATTAGTTGAATTCCCATCACTTGAAGCGAAAATGATTGGTTTTATCACTACGGACGATTTGAAAGATTTTCATAATCTTGACATGGAAGATCCCGTTATGGTTTATCTTCAGATGAGCTATCAAGTGGGTGGATACGCTCTTTTTATACCTAGAAAAAATCTTACTCATCTTGATATGAAAATAGAAGACGCTTTAAGATTTGTGACAACTGCCGGTATCTCGAATAATAATGGAGATAAAAATGAAAAAGGTGAAGACTAATGGAAGGACAAATAGTTATTAAGAGTATGAACTATATGCTTAGTTTTCACACATTTCCCCTCTGGCTGAACTTAACGCTATTTTTTTTAGCGGGTGTCGCCGTATGGTTGTCCGGCACGCGTTTGAGTATATACGCGGATATTATCTCTGATCGCAAGAATTGGGATAAAGCGAGTATGGGATTTATATTTTTAGCGCTTGCTACGCAACTCCCCGAGATAGTAACAAACACTACAGGTGCTCTACATGGAAATGGGGAACTTGTTTTAAATGCTATGTTTGGTGGCATGACGATGCAAACAGCGGTTCTTGCTATTGCAGATATTTTTGTTATTGGCTCGATGACTTTAAGTTATGCAGCTCGTAAGTCTATTAACCTACTTCAAGGAGTCGTTTTAATCTTACTGCTCTCATTTGTTTTAGTAGCCACAATGCTAGGTGATACCATTGTCTTTTGGCACATAGGATTAAGTCCTATTCTGTTAGCCTTGTTTTACATATTTTCCATCTTTGTATTTTTAAACTATGGTAAAAACAATGGTTGGAGCGTCGCGAATATCCCTGATGACATAAAGCAAAAAGCAAATCCAAAAGAAAAAATGGAAAAAAGCTCACACGCTACAAAAACGCTCTATTTATACAGTGGGTACGCAAGTTTGACAATACTTATTTCAGGCGTAATACTTGTACAAACCGCGGAAGCCATAGCGACGCAATCAGGATTGGGTTCAAGTTTTATCGGAGCGACTCTGCTTGCTAGCAGTACCTCTTTGCCAGAGCTGAGCGCAAGCGTCGCAGCGGTGCGTCTTGGCTCGCAGAGTATGGCGATATCAAATATTTTCGGAAGTAATCTTATTATGATATTTTTGCTTTTACCAGCGGACATGTTTTATCTCAAAGGAGCCATACTCAATAGCGCGAACGACTCGGCAAAATTCGCTCTCATCTCAGGCATAGTCGTCACGGCTATTTACGTCATTGGACTCATTGTAAGAAAAAGAAAAACTTTTCTAAAAATGGGGCTTGACTCCATAGCCGTTTTAATTATATACATAATCACCCTCTACATACTCTATACGCTTAAAGGTACTTAAATGTCAACTGCAAAACTAAATCGCTCCATATCGCTACCCATACTTATCCTTTATGGATTAGGAACTATGATAGGCGGAGGATTTTACGCCTTGCTTGGAGAAATTGCTGGCGAAGCGGCTCTTTTCACTCCTCTGGCTTTTCTGCTTGCAGGCTTGTTGGCGTTTATAAGCGCGACATCTTTTTCTGAGTTGTCTTCACAATTTCCTTTTAGCGCTGGAGAAGCCCGTTATACTCAAGAAGCATTTTCAAATAAAAACTTTTCCACTCTTGTTGGTTGGTTGGTTATATTGACCGGTATTGTCTCCGCTGCAACTATAACGGTCGCTACAGCTGGTTTTATACAAGACTTAATATCTGTCCCTCAAACACTCGTTATACTTCTTTTAGTACTAAGTATGGGAGCAATTGCAGGATGGGGCGTTGGTAAATCCGTTGCTTTTGTTGCCGTTATAAGCGTCATACAAATAGGAGCGTTAGTTTACATTGTCTTTGTCGCGGGAGATAGTTTGTCAGCGTTACCAAGTAGATTCCAAGAGCTCTTTATCCCGACAGGTAACGCTGTTTGGCTGGGTGTGTTTTCCGGAGCCTTTTTAGGCTTTTACGCTTTTATAGGTTTTGAAGATATGGTAAATATGGCCGAAGAGGTAAAAGACGTAAGAAAAAATTTACCTATCGCCATTTTAGTGAGCATTTTTCTGACTACCATTATATATGTAGTCGTGTCTACAATCGCGGTTCTAACAGTATCGCCAGAAGCGCTCGCAGCTAGCAACACACCCGTCGCGGAAATTTTGCGTGGCCATGGAGCTTTTTCTATGAAAATGATGGGAATTGTCAGCATTTTAATCATCAATGGAGCGTTGGCGCAGATCATTATGGCTTCTCGCGTCGTGTACGGTTTGTCCAAAAAAGATCAAGCGCCAACTTTTTTAGGAAAAATCAACTTTAAAACCCAAACGCCGCTTCGAGCGACAGCGCTCATAACGCTCATTGTACTCGCGTTAGCGATATTTTTTCCATTGCAAACCTTAGCGGAGTCTACTAGCTTTATAATACTCATAATTTTCGCCATAGTGAACCTTTCTCTTTGGCTCATCAAAGGAAAAGAATATAGAGATACCAAGCAGAAAATCTCATTTCCTCGCTGGGTGTCGCTCTTTGGTTTTGTAACGTCCATAGTCGTCTTGGGATTTCAGGCATGGCAGAAGTTTTTTTGAATTTCTAAAAGGAAAATAAATGCTACATCAACATCTCACGGAAGTTATGGCGTCAATACTTATAGTTGGCATTGCTTTGCAATGGATAGGCTGGCGTTTAAAAATACCAGCGTTAATACTCTTGATAATTGCGGGCTTTATTATGGGACCAATAACTGGATGGATTAATCCAAAAGAAGATTTTGGAGATATGCTACACCCAATAGTCTCGCTCAGTGTTGCAATTATTTTATTTGAAGGTGGTTTAAATTTAAAATGGCATGAATTTAAACAAAATTCACAAGTCATAAACCGCTTAATAACTTGGAATGTTGTAGCCACTTTTTCACTTGGAGCAATAGCTTCACACTACTTAGTGGGTCTATCTACGCCTGTGGCGTTAATCTTCGGAGCTATCATTATAGTAACCGGGCCTACGGTAATCGTACCGCTATTAAAGCAAGCAAATTTAAGTAGAAGACCGGCGGCGCTATTACGCTGGGAGGGGATTATAAACGATCCTGTTGGCGCTTTGCTCGTGGTGCTGATTTATGGCTATTATATGTTATCCCAAAGCGAGACTTTGGTGATTAACATAGTTATGGGGCTGGGATTAAGTCTTGTCGTGTCCTTGATGCTTGGCGTTGGCGTTGGTTTTATGATGGCGGAAGCTTTTAAAAAGGGAAAAGTTCCTGAACATTTAAAATCACCTCTCATTTTAATCACTGTTTTTCTTGTTTACTCCTTGGCAAATCTTGCGCAAAGCGAAGCGGGACTTATGGCGACGACCATATTGGGAATCACCCTCGCAAACCAAAAATTGAACTCGTTGGGCGAATTAAGACGATTTAAAGAGTCTGTGACGATACTCCTGGTTTCATCTATATTTATTATATTGACGGCGGAGATAAAACCCGAAATTTTACAACGATTGGGTTGGCAAAGTTGGTTGCTTCTGTTTTTAATAATCTTCGCGTTTAGACCGCTGACTATCTATTTGTCCACGATCAGAACCGATATTGACTGGCATGAGCGACTATTGATGGCCTGGATCGCGCCAAGAGGCATTGTGGCGGCGGCCGTTGCCGGTTTGTTTAGTCCTCAACTTATAGAGAAGGGCTACGCTGGCGCTGAATTATTGCTTCCTTTAGTTTTCGCGTTGATTATGCTCACCGTTGTTTTGCATGGCTTAAGCATTGGCTGGTTGGCAAAAAAACTAAATTTGGCGTCTAGTCACCCTGATGGACTGATGCTAATCGGCGCGTCGGATTGGAGTATCGCGCTAGCGAGTGAATTGCAAAAAAATGAAATTCCAGTATTGTTAGTCGATCAACATTGGGAAAATTTAAAACCCGCTAGAATGCAAAACATCCCTACTTTTTACGGAGAAATTTTAGCGGAGAGAACCGAAGAAGTTTTAGAACTCTCACACATTACTAAACTCCTCGCTTTGACCCCAAACAAATCCTACAATACTTTAGTATGCTCACACTTCGCCCCGGAACTTGGCCATAACAACGTTTATGAAATAGGATGGAAGCAAGTAAGTGAAAATGAAAATAAATTACCAAGCGAAGCGATAAGAGGAGATTCTCTTTTTGACTCGGAAGCGTTTTATGGTGATTTTATTAGTAATTTTAATAAAGGATGGAAATTTCAAACAACTTTGTTGTCTGAAGAATTTACTTACGAAGACGCAATAAAGAAAAATACGGAAGATGCTTTGCTTATTGCCGTTATAACAAAGAGTGAGCGTATATTTCTTTATCCTTTTAAAGAGGGTGAACTAGATAAAGAGTTAAAAAATCTTATATTGTTCACGCCTCCAGAAAATATTGAGTAAACTAATGCAAGAGGTTCAATATGGAAAATGAAAATTCTATCACAATCACAGCATGGAATGACCCCAATAAACGATATGCTTTTTAATTCACTGAACTGTCCATAAGGAGAATGCAAATGGATGATTGGCTATGGACTTGGATACAAACGCAAGGCTTGTTTTTACTGGAAAACATTGGCTGGTGGATAGTTGCGGTTTGGGTGTTGCTTTGGATATTTTTATGGCGATTTGCGCGAACAATACTAAGACTCTTACAACATATAATGACATCCTGGCAATTAGACGCATTGCCTTTTCCACGACTCGCGCGTTTATTGAGCTCGCGATTTGACAATCAACGTTTAACGGGGTTGCCATTAACCCTCGCCGCTATCACTTTTCTCGCTTTTGCGCTATTACTCTGCGGCGTAGTGGAAGACGTAGTAGAGAGAGACTTTATAGTACGGTTCGATTATTGGATGGCTACGGTGATGGCGGAGGCGCATACAAAGTCCATCGTGTCCGCGTTCCATTCTATTACCATGCTAGGCAATGCTAATGTTGTCGTACCGTTATGGATTATAGCCCTTATAACGCTTAGCATGTTTGGAAATCGCTTCTGGGCTTTACCATTGTTCATCAGCTTTATAGGCAGTATAAGTATGGCGGCCTTGGGTAAATATGGGTTTGCTCGCCCACGCCCAACGGAAGCCTTGTTTGTTTCGCACACCGCCTCTTTTCCAAGCGGACATTCAACGCTCGCAATGTCATTTTACGCCGTACTTTTTTATCTGTGGTGGCGGCGTACGAGTAGTTGGAACGCTCAGGTTTGGATTGTATTCGCAGGGGTGAGTTTTGCGTTGTTGCTGGGAAGCAGCCGAATTATTATTGGCGTTCATTACTTCAGTGACGTCCTGGCGGGTTTATTGTTAGGTGGTTTGTGGTTTATTCTCGCGATTAGCTTGTATGAATGGCTCAATATAAAACAATATATACAATTAAGCAAAGATGATTTAATCATTAAAGTGAAGTAAATCAAGAAAACTTATCTATGCGCTATAATGACTCTTAAGTGTCAAAAAAGGAAATATTTTTGAAAAATGACCAAAAA
>CALDOC010000165.1 GCA_937914675.1 uncultured Sulfurimonas sp. | reverse complement strand
ATGTGTACAAGATAAAAAGGGTGAAGTTGGTTCATGTTGTCTATATTTACATCGTTGTTTATGTTTTTGAGTATAAATATCACACCCTCATCTATGTTTTTACCTAAATCTTTTTTACAAACGGTGTGCATGCCTGAGCTTACGTCTTTTATGTCCCCTTTGGTGTTTATGTAATTTAGCAAGTCCATTCTAAAATCATTGAGTCCAAGGTCGGTGATAGAGATGGAGCTGTCTATCTCCTCTATATCTACCACCTCGCTTTTTAATTTTTGGAGCTGTTTTTTTCTAAACTCCATTTCGCTTGATTTGTTTGTCAAAACATTGTCTTCACCAGTAGCTGTAGAGTCCACCATGAACATGCGGGTTTCAACTCTGCTTTTTAAGTTGATGTACTCATCCAAACTGATTTGAGGCCAGAAATTTATGAGTTGGATAAAATCATTTTTACTGCCGATTCTGTCAACTCTTCCAAATCTTTGTATGATTCTTACGGGGTTCCAGTGGATGTCGTAGTTTATGAGCGTGTCGCAATCTTGTAAGTTTTGCCCCTCACTTATACAGTCGGTGGCGATAAGAATATCCAGCTCTTCATCACCGCTTTTGAGTTTTTTGTTTTTAGAGAGTGGCGAAAAATGAGATAAAAGATTGTTAAACTCTTTGTCGATTTTTAGCGTTGTCTGGTTTGTACCGCTTCCCGTGATTTTTGCGCTTTGAAGCCCTAGAGAGAGATGAAACTCTTTTAACTCCTCATACAGATAACTAGCGGTATCCGCAAAGGCTGTAAAGATGATAAGCTTTTTATTACCTGCGTTTATAGGGTTTTGCAACTTGTTTAAAATCTCTTTTTTGAGTGTTTGGAGTTTTGCGTCATGAGAGGGTGTGATTTTTTTCATATCTTCTAAAATATGAAGCGCTACATGTAAGTCGTTTTCTAAGTCGCTTCTCCACCCTGTGGTATTCATATCGCTCAAATTTATTTTAACTTTTTTACCGATGCTAAACTCTTCATCGAGCCAATCTTCATCATCCGTATCTATCTCATCTAAACCATCATAATCTGCCACCTGCGTTGCAGTTTTGCCCTCATGAAACGCGTCTATTTTAGAGATGGTGTTTTGAATATTTGTGGCAAAATTGTTGAGTGTAATCCTGAAACTATCCACTGAACTCTCTAGCCTTTTGAGAAAATTCACCCGCATGAGGATTTTGAGATTGTTTTCTCTGTTGGATTGTTTGAGTATAGATTTATTGTCGAGTTCATTATCGTAGAGATTACTGTAAAACGCTTTTTTACTCTCAAATATATAAGCAAAAGGGCTATATACCGACATGTCAAAAGTGGATAATTTTTTATAAATATCTTCGATGCTCATGACGCCATCAAGCGTAGTTATATCGCACTCGATAGATAAGGGAGGCAGTCTTGTTGGAAACTTGCCAATCGCTGCCATGTCATAGTATTTTTCTATATGCTTTCTACTTCTAGCCATCGTTACAGAATCTAAAAGCTTGAAAAAATCAAAATTTTGATTGAGTTCACTTAGTAGATTTTTGCTGGTTCGCTCCTCTGCGCTTAAGTTTGAGAAGTTGTTAAAAGTTTGTTGTGCTTTTCGCAAAACTGAATCTATCGACGCGGTTATATTGAGCTTCTCATCTTTGATATGCGTATGCCCCTCATAGGCTAAAGCTATTTGGTTTTTTAGGTCTGTGAAACGGTTGTTTACCGGTGTAGCCGAGAGCATTAAAAGTTTTGTTTTTACACCTGTGCGGATGATGTTTAGGAGTTTTTGGTATCGTGTGGTTTTATCTTTACTTGCGTTGTTATTTCTAAAATTGTGTGATTCGTCTATCACTATTAGGTCATAATTTGCCCAGTTTACCCGTGATAAATCCATACCGTTTGACTCACCTTTTTCTCTTAACAAATCGGTATGATACAAAACATCATAATTAAATCTATCTTTTAAAAGTGGATTGTCTTCGTAGTTATTTAAAAATGTTTTCCAGTTGTCACCCAACTTTTTAGGGCATAAAACTAAAACGGACTTGTTTCTCTCTTGATAGTACTTCACAACTCCAAGAGCAGAAAAAGTTTTACCCAGTCCAACGCTATCGGCTAGTATGCAGCCGTTGTATCTCTCAAGTTTGTTTATAAGTCCAAGAACGGCGTCTTTTTGGAAGTCATAAAGTTTGTTCCAGATAACGCTATTTTTAAAGCCTGTTTTTTCATTTGCAAGTTCATCTTCGTTTATGTCTTCCAAAAACTCGTTAAATATATGATACAGCGTTAAATAATAGATAAATTCAGGTGCATTTTCTTTGTATAAATTATCTATATACGACACCACGTCATCTGTTATATCTTTTAAAATGGTTTCATCTCTCCAAACATTGTCAAAGTTAGAGAGGAACTCTTTTGTCGCGCTTGAATCATCTATTTTATTGATAATCCTTAGTGCCGAATTATCTTTTTTATATCCAAATCCTGCACTGCTAAACTCATCCATGCCAAGATATATAGCTTTATCATCCGTAGAATTATCAAGTATAAGCATAGGCTGAATTGAGTGCGCGCCTTTGTTTGATTTGAACTTTACTTTTTGCTCACACCAAGTTCTACACTCTTTGGCAATTCGTTTGCCTTTGAGTTCATTTTTTAGATTTATCTCAAAAGATGAACCGCTTATCGCTTTTTTTCTGTTTGCGGAATTTATCTCAAAAAATTTACTCTCTTTTGTACCCTCATCCATTTTTATAAACGTAGGATCGGTAA
This sequence comes from uncultured Sulfurimonas sp., assembly GCA_937914675.1. Taxonomy (GTDB): domain Bacteria; phylum Campylobacterota; class Campylobacteria; order Campylobacterales; family Sulfurimonadaceae; genus Sulfurimonas. The sequence continues at coordinate 2,024 of CALDOC010000165.1, read as the reverse complement.
ATATAAATCTAAGTTCGTCAATGCCGTTTAACTCTTTTTTCAAACTCTCATAACCATAGATAGAAAAGATAGACGCCGAGATACTGATTTTGCTATTTTTTTTAATAGAACTTTTTAAATCATCCCCAACTATACTGATTTTATTGTCAAAAGTTTTTATCAATTGTTTCTCTCTTAGCGGTTTTAATTTAATGTTCATCTCGTAAGCCTTTTATATCTGATTCTTACTTTTTACTCTAAATTAATTGTATATCTAATATTTCTACCACTCGTTCCATCAACTTGTATAATGCAACCATATATTACTAACTCTGAAATATCTCTAATAGCCGTTGCTTTACTTACTTTTGTTAGGGATATGTATTTTTTAGTACTTATTCCACCTTCAAAATTTTCTGTTCCCATATCTAGAACTCTATTTAGTACTTTAATCTGTCGTTCATTTAATGAGTATATCCTATGTTTATCCCAAAATTTTGTTTTTTGAATAAGGTACTCAATATTTTTTAATCCGTTAATCATGGCGTTTTTTAAAATATTTAATTGCCATAAAATCCACGGCGTGATGTCAAAGTTTTTATTTAAAAATAAATTTGTCGTTTTATCTAAAATATCATAATACCCTTTTCTATCATTGTTAATCGCAGTTGATATCGAATAGAGTTTAAATTGTGTATTTGATCTGTTTTTTGAGAGGATAAAGTCAGTTATAGCTCTTGAAATTCTTCCATTACCATCATCATAAGGATGAATTGATACAAACCAAAGATGAGCGATAGCGCTTTTGATATAGATATTTTCATCACTATTATTACAGTAATGTAAAAAGTTATCAATATCTTCATGCATATTTGAAACGGGTATAGCTTTATAATGTACTTTTTCAAACCCAATCGCGCCAGAGATTACCTCCATGTCGTCGTGCTCTCGAAATGTAGCTATATTTATCTTTCTGAGTCGTGTGTAACTATTTTCAAATAAACAGTTATGCCAACCATGAAGTCTCTCTATTCTAAGCGGCTCTTTATTCATACTGCAATCTAGTAATATTTCTACTAAACTATCTGTAGCGGCGGTAGAGTATTTGTCACCTCTTGCGTCAAAATCTTTATCAAGCTTTTTTCTAAAAGAGGAACGAACGCTTTCTCTTTTAAAAACCTCACCTTCAATTAAAGATGTATTTATTGCTTCATCGGTTAAAGTGTCAATCTCTATTTTTAGAATATCATCTTGGCTATATACTTTTGAAATTCCATCAAGTATTCCCCTATGATAATCTATCTGATTAATCAACTCTATCATTTGCGATTTATCATAGTTAAATTTAGGGTATTGTGGATGTTGCCATATCCATTTAACAATCTCTTTACTCATTATTTTACTCCAATGAAACGATTATTTTTCATAATGGTATCATATTATGAATCGATTAAAGCTTTTATTCGGTTTTATTTAATTTCGATTCCCAAAAGCCCTAAAAGTTTTAAATCTCCTTCAAAATCTCCCCTATATTTGTAAACTTTCATATTCCAACTTAGCTGTTTCATCTAAAACAAAACTCCAACTATCAATATCAACATCCCAAAAATAGCTATCGCGGCGATGATTTTTTGAACCTTAAGCGAGACGTCGAAATAGTACATTCCAAGCTTTATCTCCTCTTTTTCACCGCAGGCGTACTCTTTGACTCTATGGGCGTTTTTAAACAAAAGCGTGGAAAAAAGAAGGGGGATGAGAGCGATGAGAATCATGGGAACCAAAATCTCCATGGCGCTCAAGAGCTTCATCGAAAATGTTATATATATCCCGACAATTAGAAGAGCCAAAAGCGCGAAAGAAGGAATCGTATAGTATTTTGAGATTTTTACGCTCTCTTGTTTGGAGTCCGCGTCTTTGGCGAAAATCTTCGTGAGCGCTTTGAAATAGAGCAGCGTCAAAAAGACGCTTCCCAACGCCAAAAAGACGAGAACGAAAGCGTAAAGGGGATTTTTGACAAGTTCGTTCGCTATCGACTCTATCGCCAT
>CALDOC010000164.1 GCA_937914675.1 uncultured Sulfurimonas sp. | reverse complement strand
TTTCAAATTATACAGAGAGATAAAAAATAGCGACTCAAAAAACATGACTATCGGTATACTAAGACCAATAACGGTTCGAATAAACAAGCCTAGATCATAGCTATATATGTAAAAAAAGCCAGAAAGAGATAGGACTAACAAAGTTCTTGATAACATAAACCCATTAAAGTAGAGATTACTTTTCTCCCCCGTTATATAAAATAAAATCGTTCCATAAATTACAATTAAAAACACTATGCCAAAAAGCATGCCAAATAAGTTGTTTTCTACCGCTTTATCAAAATGATACCGATTTTCATCGCTAATGTTCCAATGAGTGTTTAGCAGACCTATGGGGTTGTGGCGCGTGTAGATTTCAAGACGTTCGTTTGGTCTGATTTCAAGAGGATATCCAACCACTCCCAAACCATGAAACTCATGCTCTCTGTCCGTACCAATCATAAATATTTTTTTAGTTCCATCTTCATGAATTACAAGAACGTCTGCGTAACGTAAGAGTCTTATGGCGTTATGAACAATGAGGGATTGTTTCTCTGACGTCATGTTAGAAATGGTAAAATAACTCCAGACAACTTCATCTGAGAACTTATAAATGGAGTCTCCATCAAGTAAAAAATCTTTTTTCACTGAAGATATCGTCTCTAAAGTAAACTCTTTTTTTGTATCTATAAAAGCTATCGAGTCGCTTTGCGTAAATTTATCGGTTGAGGCAAACGCCAGTGAAAACAGTAAAAAGAGAAGTAAAATTATTTTTTTCATTCTAGTAAAAACCCATGGCCGGGAACGTTTATTATCATGTTTGTAGAGAATTTTTTTCTTAACTTTAGTACAAGATTTTTAAGCGCGGAGTCACTCATCTCCTGATCAAAATATACACTCTCTTCAATGGACTCTTTTGTCACAAGTTTTGCACGATTTCTTGCTAGTAACTCTAAAAGAAGGGACTCTTTTTTGGTTAATCTATGTTCACTATTGAGAGAGGTAAGTATTTTACTTACAGGGCAGTACTTGACACCATCACTCAAAGTAATTTGAAGAAGTTGTTCATGAAGCATTTTAGAAGCACACTC
>CALDOC010000163.1 GCA_937914675.1 uncultured Sulfurimonas sp. | reverse complement strand
TAACGACACAATTGTGGTTTTTGATCGAACTCGAGAAAATTTATCTGAGGATAATTCAGGAATCAGTTTTGCAGCTGTGGTTAACCGAAGTGTAAATCAAACATTGTCTCAATCAATTAATAAAATGGCGGATTCGCTTGTAAATATGAATGCGTCGCTTGAAGATAAGGTTCATGAACAGACAATTAAACTTGAACAAGCCAACAGCAAATTGGAATATATCTTTGACATCACTCCCAATATAACATTGCTCTCAGATGGTCAAACTCTTTTTAAAGCCAATAATCAATTTTATAAGTTTACTAAATATGAAAGTTTAGAAGATTTTTTCAAAGATTATAATTGCGTCTGTGACATGTTTATAGAAAGAAATGGATATTTGAAGCCAATAATGGATGGCGTCTCTTGGCTAGAGTATATTGTTTCAAACAAAGAGCTTATTCATCAAGTCGCAATAGACAAAGATGGAGAAGAGTATCTATTTCTTGTAAACGCCACAAAATATTACGAAAACGACAAGGCGTATTTTATTGTCGTTTTTGAGAATATTACCGAACTTCAAAAAATAGCGTACACGGATCATTTAACAAAGCTTATGAACCGCGTTAAAATCGATGAAATACTAGAGAGATGCGATAATAGTTTTAAAAGATATAAAAATATTTATTCAGTGATATTGCTTGACATAGACCACTTCAAATTAGTCAACGATACCTATGGGCATTTGGTGGGAGACGAGATTTTAAAGAGCATAGCCATGGTCCTGAGTGACAATACAAGAAACATTGACCTAGTTGGGAGATGGGGTGGAGAAGAGTTTTTAATCATTTCAAAAGAGACAAACGTTCATGGAGCGTTTACAATAGCTGAAAAAATCAGAAAAGCGGTTGAATCATATATCTTTGAAACAGCGACTCATCAAACAATAAGCGTTGGCGTCGCTCAAATTAAAGAGAATGAAACCGTTGACGAACTTCTAAAAAGAGCTGACGACGCTCTCTATGAAGCTAAAGAAGGTGGAAGAAATAGAGTGGTTGTCGCTGATTAGACACAGACTCTTCATTTTGACCTAAAGAGAGTCGCAGGATTTTACATTCATTAACCCAACGTTTACTTAATATTAGCTTTATGTTTACTCTTATTTATTATAATTATACATCTCAATTATGTTTACCTCCCTTTTTCATCAATTGAGTTTATAGTCTCCTCAAGATTTTTATAAACGCTCAAGTATCCCCCTTTTTTACTTGAGCGTTCTATTTTGATTCCTTATTTACGCTAAAATAATC
>CALDOC010000162.1 GCA_937914675.1 uncultured Sulfurimonas sp. | reverse complement strand
TCGGAGGCATGGCGAATATAACTCTGCTCGAAGAGTCGTTAAAAGGCTGGGATAGCGGCTGCGGCAACGTCATGTTGGATATGTGGATAAGTAAAACGAGAGGCAAAGCTTACGACAAAGACGGAGAGTTCGCGAGAAGCGGCGCAATCGATCATGACCTATTAGAGCGAATGCTCGATGACGATTACTTTAAAAAACTCCCTCCAAAAAGCACCGGTCGCGAGCGATTCAACGAAACTTGGCTGGCGAAATTTTTACCCATCTTTAACGCCATAAAAGATGAAGACATACAAAGAACGCTGCTAGAACTCACCGCGCGAAGCATCGCTTGGGACCTCAATCAAACCCAGACAACGGAGGCCATAGTTTGCGGTGGCGGTTCTAAAAACGTCTTTTTGATGAAAAGGCTCGACGAGTTATGCGAATGCGACGTCGTCGTGAGTGAAAAGTACGGCGTCGAGAGCGACTTTTTAGAAGCGATGGCGTTCGCTTGGTTGGCTTACAAACGCCTTCATGAAGAAGTGGTGAAACTAAGCTCGGTGACGGGCGCGAAAAAAGACTCTTTGTTAGGTGGAATATATGGATAAGATAAAGGCTTGGTTAAGTACGACTCCCTACAAATTTTTTGACCTGAGCGTGGCTTCGGCGGACGCCAGTTTTAGGAAGTATTACCGTTTGGGCTGTGAACATGAGACGTTTTTGCTTATGGACTCCTCTTTGGAAAAAAGTTCTCTCGCTCCTTTTATAGACGTGACGAGCAGACTTTTAAAAGCCGGAGTGACCGCGCCTTACATATTGGAAGAGAATTTGGACGATGGTTATTTGATTATTGAAGATTTTGGAAACACGCATTACTTGAACGTTTTAGACGCCAAAAACTTCAAACAACTCTACCTAAACGCCATAGACGAAATCATAAAAATGCAAAACGCGGACGCGAAAAACCTACCAGTTTACGACAAAGCTTTTTTGCGTTTTGAGATGGATTTGATGAGCGAGTGGTATCTCCAAAAGAAGCTCAATCTCACCCTATCGCAAAAGCAGAAGAGTTTGCTCGAGGACGCTTTGAACGCAATATCCGACGTCGTTCTCTCTCAACCTCAAAACGTTTTCGTTCATCGCGATTTTCACTCGCGCAACGTCATGCTGACAAACAAAAAAGAGATAGGCGTCATTGACTATCAAGACGCCATGAATGGGGCGA
>CALDOC010000161.1 GCA_937914675.1 uncultured Sulfurimonas sp. | reverse complement strand
GTCGTAAACTTTTATGAAAAGCTCTCTTTGCTTGGCTTGGACGAGTACATGAAAAGCATGATACGCTATCCAACGACGAACTACAAAGCCATAAAAAAAGCCAACGCCATAACCTCTTTCGCTTTCTCGTTTAAATACGTCGACGGTTATAAAATACACATAGAGTCTGATGACCTCGACGAAACCATCGCTCTCTTTTTCGCGCTTGTGAAAGAGTTTAAAGACGCTAGCGTCGCTTACGTTCAGGTGACGAAACTCTCTCCAGTATTGGTAGAATTAGTGAGGCTGTTAAACATGAGCGAACACTCGAAACTCGTCAGAATGTACAACAAGATTTTAGATTAGCGCCTCATGGTGGTGAAGCTCATGACGTCCTCGCTAAACTCATCCTTGGCGCTTTTTTTCTTTTTCAGTCCACGACTCGTCGTGAGCGCTTTTTTAATGTCGTTAGAAATCACGTAATAACCACTCGCTTCATCGTAAAACGTTGAGGGAAGCGTTGTGACTTCATGATTTGACGCCATGACTTGCAAGCTTTCCACGCCAAAGGGTTTTTCTACGCTAAACTCCCCCAAACTCATCCACTTTGAGGCGTCGTCGGCGTTTACGAACTTCACAAATTTGCTATTTCCGATCCCCTCTTGAAGCTCCAAAAGATACGAAAGCGTTCCATTTGGCGTTTGCGTATAGCCCACCACGTAAAAATAACCCATTTTGTTGAGTTTTACAAAGAGTTCAACGTCTTCACCCTCGTTGAAAAGGAGGTTTTCACTCCCTCGATTTGAATTTAGCGAAACTCTCAACGCGCTTGAATTGACAACGCCAGAGTTGAGCAACGCGTCAAAATCTATGTTTTCGGGTTTCATCTTTAGTCCGGAGTACGCCTTTTCATCGATGGTGATTGTTTTTGATTTTTCCACTTCGTTCGTTTTCACGTTTAAGAGTTCATAGCTCAAGACTATCGACTTACTCGTCAAAGTGTACTCTCCCACCAACAAACGCGACGCTTCTTTTGGCGTCTTGACGCTCTTTATCTTGGACTTTAGCTCTTTTAAAAAGACTGAGCTAAATTGTGACGCGCTCGTCGAGTTTTCAAGGAGAGGAGGATAGATGAAGATTTTCTCTTCGCCAAATTCTTTGGCCAGAACCTCGCTCGCCATCGACAAAGAGTCTATGTTTGATCTGAGTTTTTCGAGGGCTACTTTTACCCGCGCTTTGGTGACTTCTGGTCTTGGTTGTGGAGAAACTCCTATCACGTTGGCGACGCTCTCATATCTGTCATACTCTTTTAGGAGTGAAAAAACGTCTTCATAAAGTTTGAGGCGCAAAGAGGTCGAGGGTTTCTCTAACATTTTGAGTTCATGAAGCGAGGAGGCGATTTCCCTCTTTATATCTTGGAGCTTTTTCGCATAAACGCTTTTCACTTTTGAGGGCGTCAACGTCACCGTCGCCTCTACGTCCTCGTAGTTCTGAATGACGCTAAATTCAACCCCCAAGATTGGCAGATTTGAGCTTATTTTTATGTTGGAGCTCGCGCTCGTCTCTCCCTTGTCATTTTGAGTTTTTGAAATGGATTCGAAACTCGAACGCACCTCACTCTTTATGACCTGACTCAAGTCGGCGAGAGCCTCCCTTTTGGCTTCGCCATCGCTTGGGGCGTACCCAACCCCGCTCAAAACATCCCCAAAAAGAGCTTGCGAGAAGATGATGGCGGACAACGCCAGCATCAGCTTCACTCTCATCTCTTTTTTCCCAACTATCAAAGTGCCAAACCGACGCATAACGACATCCTTTTTTATTATTGTACATAAAAGTGGCTAAGAATTTTCTCACAGAAGAGAAGCTTCTCGCCAAGCGTCAAAGAGATTGACCTCGGCGTTACGAAAAGCTTAGACTTCTGCTATCGTAAAGAAACGACGCAATTTCTACCAGCTTCTTTAGCGGAGTAAAGCATAGTGTCCACACGCTTAATAATACTTTCCTGAGTATC
>CALDOC010000160.1 GCA_937914675.1 uncultured Sulfurimonas sp. | reverse complement strand
CACTTCCTTGGTAAGGAAGAGGTCATGGGTTCAATTCCCATCATGAGCTCCATTATATAAAATTAATAAGTTTAAGCAATAATTGAATGATTTTTGGGTATAATTCCATTTCAATTCACAATTAAAGTCGGAGGACACTATGGCAAAAGAAAAGTTTGAACGTAACAAACCGCATGTTAACATCGGTACTATTGGACACGTTGACCACGGTAAAACAACACTAACGGCAGCTATTACTGCTGTATTGGCAGTAACTAATGGTGCTGCACTTATGGATTATGATCAAATCGATAACGCTCCAGAAGAAAGAGAGCGTGGTATTACGATCGCTACTTCACATGTTGAGTACGAAACTGATGCTCGTCACTATGCACACGTAGATTGTCCAGGTCACGCTGATTACGTTAAGAACATGATTACAGGTGCCGCTCAAATGGATGGCGCCATTCTTGTTGTTTCCGCAGCTGATGGTCCAATGCCACAAACTCGTGAGCATATTCTTTTATCTAAGCAAATTGGTGTTCCAGCCATGGTTGTTTTCATGAATAAAGAAGACATGGTTGACGATGAGGAACTCCTTGAATTAGTTGAGATGGAAATTCGTGAACTTTTGGATATGTATGATTTCCCAGGTGACGACACTCCAATTACTACAGGTTCTGCAACTTTGGCTCTTGCTGAAGCTAAATCAGGTACTCTTGGTGAGTGGTCGGCAAAAATTCAAAAATTAATGAAAACGGTAGATGAGTTTATTCCTGAGCCTCCTCGTGAGACTGACAGAGATTTCTTAATGCCTGTTGAAGACGTTTTCTCAATTTCAGGTCGTGGAACTGTTGTTACAGGTCGTATCGAGCGTGGAACTGTTAAAATTGCTGACAAAATCCAAATTGTTGGAATTAGAGATACTCAAGAAACTACTGTTACTGGTATTGAAATGTTCCGTAAAGAGATGACAGAAGCGCTTGCTGGTGACAACTGTGGTATTCTAGTTCGTGGTATCGGTAAAGACGACGTTGAGCGTGGTCAAGTACTTTGCAAGCCAGGCACTATTACTCCTCATACTAAGTTTACAGCTGAGATTTATGTATTAAGTAAAGACGAAGGTGGACGTCATACTCCATTCTTTACAAACTATCGTCCACAATTCTATGTACGTACAACAGACGTTACAGGCGCTATTACATTACCGGAAGGTACTGAAATGGTTATGCCAGGTGACAATGTTAGTATTACTGTTGAGTTGATTCATCCAATCGCTATGGAAAAAGGTACTAAGTTCGCTATTCGTGAGGGTGGAAGAACTGTTGGTGCTGGTGTTGTAGCTGAGATTCTTGCTTAATTCGGTTTTCCGAATTTTGCAATAATCCTTTTTAAAGGTTAATTAATATGAGAGAAGCGATTCACTTAGGTTGTGAAAAATGTACTAGACGCAATTATCACACGACAAAAAATAAAAAAATTCATACTGAAAAATTTTCAGTAAGAAAATATTGTAAATTCTGTAAAGAACACACAATGCACAAAGAGATGAAACTTTAATTAGTTTTATCTTGTTGTTTTTTATAGGATAATTTATTGTATAAATTTTACTAAAGAAAACTAAATGTTAGTAGAGTAATTTAATTTTTTCAGATTGCGTTAGCATCACATAGGCGTGTAGCTCCAATGGTAGAGCACCGGATTCCAAATCCGGGTGCTGGGGGTTCGAATCCCTCCACGCCTGCCACATTCAGCATTTATTATTAGTGTAGCACTTTAGCTTTATTTATAATAAATGATATATTTTTAGGAAAAGTGACAAATGAATTTAAGTAAACATATCCATAATGCAAAACTAGAGTTAAGTAAAGTGATTTTTCCTACTAAGGGACAAGTTAAGCAAGCTTACATAGCTGTAATAATTGTTGTTACGGCAATTGCCGCGTTTCTTGCATTGGTAGACTTAATTATGTCATCTATTATGTCAGTAATTTTAGGCTAAGGGGTAAATATGGCACAACGGTGGTACTCTATACAAACCTACGGAAATGATAGATTAGTTAGAGACGCAATTTTCAACATGATCGAAGAAATGGGGCTTCAAGAATTTATAACGGAAGTCATTGTCCCAACAGAAGACGTTATCGAAGTTAAGGATGGAAAGAAAAAGGTCACTGAAAGATCTTTATATTCAGGATATGTTTTTGCGAAAATTGAGTTAAATACTGAAATACAACATTTAATTCAATCAATTCCTAAAGTGTCTGGTTTTATCGGTGAAGCGAATACGCCCACGCCTCTAAGTGAACATGATATAAACGTTATCTTAGATCGTGTGAATAATCGTGCCGCTCCAAAGCCGAAAGTATACTTTAACGATGGTGAAACCGTTCGTATCATAGATGGACCTTTCGCTAACTTTACGGGTACTGTTGATGAATATGACTTGGAACATGGGACGTTGAAACTTAATGTTTCTATTTTTGGGAGATCAACGCCCGTGGATATTTCATATTCTCAAGTAGAAAAAATAATTTAATCTAAATCAAGGAAATAAAATGGCAAAAAAAGTTGCAAGCTATATAAAGCTACAAATTAATGCTGGTGCGGCAACTCCTGCTCCTCCAGTAGGACCAGCACTAGGTCAACGTGGTGTTAACATTATGGAATTCTGTAAAGCGTTCAATGAAAAAACTAAAGCGCATATGGGATTTAAAGTTCCAGTAATAATTACTGTTTATAGTGACAAGAGTTTTTCTTTTATTACTAAACAACCACCGGCTTCCGCTCTTTTAATGAGAGCCGCAGGACTTAAGAAAGGCACAGATAATCCACTTAAAAATAAAACTGGAAAAATCACTCGCGCACAACTTATGGAAGTGGTAAATCAAAAGATTCAGGATTTAAACACTGATGACTTAGAAATGGCCGCTAATACAATAGCTGGTTCAGCGCGTTCAATTGGTATAGAAATAGTAGACTAATCTAGAGAAAAAAATCATCGACCACAGTGATTTAAAAGCATGTGGCAGAATTTACAGGAGATTTGTTATGAGTAAAAGATATAAACAATTAGTAGAAAAAATAGATATTATTAAATCGTATTCAGTTGAAGAAGCGGCTTCATTGGTCAGAGATTTAAAAAGCGCAAAGTTTGATGAGACGGTTGAAATTGCAATGAATTTAAACGTGGACCCTCGTCATGCGGATCAAATGATTCGTGGAGCGGTAGTTCTTCCTCATGGTACGGGTAAAACTGTTCGAGTAGCGGTTTTCGCTAAAGGGCTAAAAGCTGACGAAGCTAGAGCCGCTGGCGCTGACATTGTTGGAACTGATGATTTAGTTGCGCAAATCAAAGACGGAATATTTAACTTTGACGTAGTTGTCGCTGCACCGGACTGTATGGGACTCGTTGGTCAAATCGGTCGTATTTTAGGGCCAAAAGGTATGATGCCTAACCCTAAAACCGGTACTGTTACCCCAGACGTAGCCACTGCTGTTAAAAATGTTAAAGGTGGTCAAGTTACTTTCCGCGTTGATAAAAAAGGTAACATTCACGCTGGTATTGGCAAAGTTAGTTTTGACGCTGATAAAATAGTTGAAAATTTAGCTTCTTTTGTTGCTGCCATTAACAAACAAAAGCCTGCTTCTGCTAAAGGTCGTTATATAAAAAATGCCGCTCTTAGCTTAACTATGAGTCCTGCTTTAAAATTGAACACAACAGAATTAATGGATATAAAATAATTTAAACGCCATATTTATGGCGTTTGATAATCAAAATTTTTATTTTGAGATTATTTATCTTAAAGTAAAGATTTTCATTTGGGAATCTGAAATTACTTGGACTAAAGATAGTTGGGGGTATCTACCGTGTTGGTAGTTAGCTTAATCGGGCCTTTCTCGCCCCTCTTGAAGTTATGTCTGGAAAGGAGATTATATGTTAAAGTCAAAAAAAGCTGAAGTTATTGCACAATTAACTTCTTCATTTTCTGAAACTAAAGCAGTTGTTATATGTGAGTATAAAGGTTTAACGGTTGATAAACTAGAAGTACTGCGTAAATCAGCTCGCGCTAAAAATACAAGTGTTCAGGTTGTAAAAAATACATTGGCGGCAATTGCGTTAAATAATGCAAATATGTCAGGTGTTGAAATTAAAGATACAAATATTTTTATTTGGTCGGATGACGTTATTTCCGCTGCAAAAGTTGCTGCGGATTTCGCTAAAATAAGTGATTTATTTGTTATTAAAGCTGGTTATTTAGATAAAGAACCTGCTGACGTAGCTAAAATTGAAGCGTTTGCTAAACTTCCTGGTCGTGAAGAACTTCTTGGTATGCTTGCCGCTACTTGGATGGCTCCAGTTACGAATATGGCAGTTGGTTTAAATGCTCTTAGAAAGAAATTAGAAGAAGCTTAGACTAACTATTTGGCAAAAAGAAAAATTTCTTTTTGCTCTCTTGCGTCATTAGGCGACTAAATGTTTAAGAGTTAGACTTTTGGTCTCGTTGTGAGTTGATTCACAAAATTAGAAAATAAAATAAGGAGTCATATTATGGCTATAACTAAAGAAGACGTATTAGAATTTATCTCAGGAATGTCAGTTCTTGAACTTTCTGAAATGGTGAAAGAATTTGAAGAAAAATTCGGAGTGTCCGCTCAACCGGTTGCTATGGCTGGTTCAGGCGCTGCTGCTGAAGTTGCTGATGAACAAACTGAGTTTGACGTTATTTTAACAGACGCTGGCGCTAAAAAAATTGGCGTTATTAAAGCTGTTCGCGCTCTTACTGGTCTTGGACTAAAAGAAGCTAAAGACGCAACTGAAGGTTTACCATCTACTATCAAAGAGGGTGTAGATAAGGAAACTGCAGAGGCAGCTAAAGCAGAGCTTGAAGCAGCTGGCGCAACTGTAGAAATTAAATAAAACTTTAATTACTACTATGAGGGCTTGCCCTCATTTTTGGGCGCTTTTGCGAAGAGACTTTACTCTCCTCGCAAAAGTGCCCTTATGTCGTTTATAAGCACTATAAAAACTAGAGTCCATTTCAAGAGCTCAAACATCTATCTAGAGACGTCTAGATACGATATGCTTAAATTTTAATCAATGAATTTAAGCCCCTAATTAACAACTCATCGAGGTTTGCCTATGTTAAACACTTTATATTCCGGAAATCGTCTTCGTGTAGACTTCTCTAAAACTCCTCAAGCCATTGAAGTACCAAATTTACTACAACTGCAACAAAGTTCATATGATAAATTTTTAATGTTAGACGCTAAAGATAGATCAGCTAGTGGCATTGAAAATGTATTTCAGTCAGTATTTCCTATTCATGACACTCAAAATAGATTGACGGTAGAGTATATTGGAAGTGAGGTCGCTAACCCAAAATACACAGTGAGAGAGTGTATGGAAAGAGGTCTTACTTACGCTGTAAGTCTTAGAATGAAAACTCGTCTTGTTTTATGGGATAGAGATGAAAATACTAAAGAAAAACTTGGCGTAAAAGATATTAAAGAACAAAGCATATTTGTTCGCGACATACCTCTTATGACTGATAGAACTTCTTTTATTATCAATGGCGTTGAGCGCGTAGTTGTAAATCAGCTTCATCGTTCACCTGGCGTAATTTTTAAAAAAGAAGAGTCGACTACCGCTGGGAATAGTCTTGTATACACTGGTCAAATTATTCCAGATCGTGGTTCTTGGTTGTACTTTGAATATGATCCTAAAGATATTTTGTATATGAGAATTAATAAACGTCGTAAAGTCCCCGTAACTATTATGTTCCGCGCTTTAGGCTACTCTAAACAAGACATCCTAAAACTTTTTTATCCAATAAAAACGATAAAAATAGAAGATAATAAATTTTCAATGGATTTTAATCCAAATGATTATTTGACTCGTATAGCTTTTGATTTAATGGATATGAAAGGCGCTCTTTTAGTCGCGTCTGGAAAAAGGCTTTCGTCTAAAAAAGGACAGAAACTTTTAGAAGAGGGAGTTACAACGGTAGAGTATCCGATTGAAATTTTACTTGATCGTTATTTAGCGGAGCCAATTATAGATCCAGAAACTGGTGAAGTTCTTTTTGACACTATGACTCACATTGATGAAACTAAATTGAAGAAACTTGCGGAAATTGGCGTTAGCGAGTTTAAAATAGCCAATGATTTAGCGGATGGCGTTGATAAATCCGTCATAAACGCGTTTAACGCCGATGCGGATTCCTTGAAGTTGCTAAAGCAAACTGAAGACATAGAAGATGAAAACGCTCTCTCCGCAATTCGTATATATAAAGTCATGAGACCTGGCGAACCTGTAACTAAAGAAGCGGCAAAAATTTTTGTTAACCAACTTTTTTTTGATCCTGAAAGATATGATTTGACTAAAGTCGGTCGTATGAAAATGAATCATAAACTTGGTATGAACATTCCTGAATACATTACGGTGTTGACGCATCAAGATATTATAGAGTCAGTGAAGTACGTTATTAAAGTAAAGAATGGATTGGGACATATTGACGATAGAGATCACCTTGGCAATCGCCGCATTCGTTCAATCGGTGAGCTTTTAGGTAATGAATTGCACAATGGTCTCGTTAAGATGCAAAAAGCCATTCGTGACAAACTTGCCACTATGAGTGGACCAATGGCTGATTTAATGCCACATGATTTAATCAATTCAAAAATGATTACTTCCACAATAATGGAATTCTTTTCCGGGGGTCAACTTTCTCAGTTTATGGATCAAACGAATCCACTTTCCGAAGTAACGCACAAGCGTCGTTTGTCAGCTCTAGGTGAGGGCGGTTTGGTTAAAGAGAGAGCCGGATTTGAAGTTCGTGACGTTCACCCGACTCACTATGGTAGAATTTGTCCTATCGAGACTCCAGAGGGTCAAAATATTGGTCTTATCAATACTCTCGCCACTTACTCAAAAGTGAATGAGCATGGATTTATCGAAGCTCCATACAAAGTCATGAAAGATGGCAAAATCACTTCAGAGGTCATTTACTTGACGGCTACGCAAGAAGAGGGAAAAATGATTGCCGCGGCGTCTAATAAAGTTGATGAGAATAACAATTTTATCGACGCGCTTATAGCGGTTAGACAAGATGGTGAAATTATTTTACGTCCTTCAACGGATTGTGAATACGCAGACCTTTCTTCTCATATGGTTGTTGGCGTTGCCGCTTCATTGATTCCATTTTTGGAGCATGATGACGCCAACCGCGCTCTAATGGGTTCAAACATGCAACGTCAAGCGGTACCGCTTTTGAGAGTAAACGCTCCAATGGTTGGAACTGGCGTTGAAAAATTGGTCGCTCGCGACTCTTGGGAATGCGTTAAAGCAAAGCGCGCCGGAACTATCGAAAAAGTTGATGGAAAACACATTTACGTAATGGGTGAAGAAGATGGTGAGATATACATAGATTATTATCCATTGCAAAAAAATCTTAGAACGAACCAAAACACTTCGTTTACTCAAAAGCCGATTGTAAAAATCGGTGAAAAAGTCGCTAAGAATCAAATAATCGCCGATGGTCCAAACATGGATCAAGGCGAGTTGGCCCTTGGAGTTAACGCCATGGTCGCATTTATGCCTTGGAATGGTTATAACTATGAAGACGCGATAGTGATTTCCGAGCGTTTAATTCGTCAAGACGCTTTCACTTCCGTGCATGTATATGAAAAAGAGATTGAAGCTCGTGAACTTAAACATGGCGTTGAAGAGATTACTCGCGACATTCCAAACGTAAGAGATGACGAATTGGCTCACTTGGATGAGAGTGGTATAGTGAAAATTGGCACTGTCGTTCGTGGTGGCATGATTATAGTTGGTAAAGTATCTCCAAAAGGTGAAGTTAAGCCAACTCCGGAAGAACGTTTGCTTCGTGCAATTTTTGGAGAAAAAGCTGGTCATGTCGTTAATAAATCTCTTTATTGTCCTCCGTCTATGGAAGGCGTCGTAGTTGACATTAAAATATTTACAAAAAAAGGCTATGACAAAGATCCTCGCGCTCTTGCTCTTGAAAAAGAAGAGAGAGATTATTTGGAACGTGAGCATTACGATCGTCTTATCATGATAGATAAAGAAGAGATGCTTCGCGTAACTAAGTTGTTGACGAGAGAAACGCTTTTATCCGACATTAAAGTTGGTGAAACAGAGTATAAAATTGGCGATACGATAAATCCAGACGATTTAGTGGAAGTTAATCGATTTGCGATGAACGCAATCGTTAAATCATTCAGTGAAGAAATTCAATCTGAATATAATAAAACTAAAAATTATTTTCAAAAAGAAAAACGCGTTTTTAGAGACGAGCATGAAGAGAAACTTAATATTTTAGAAAAAGACGACATTCTTCCAAACGGAGTCGTTAAGTACGTTAAAGTTTATATCGCTACTAAACGTCAGTTGAAAGTTGGTGATAAAATGGCTGGTCGTCACGGAAACAAAGGTATTGTTTCCATTATCGTTCCTGAAGTGGACATGCCTTACATGGAAGACGGTAGAAGCGTCGACGTTTGTTTAAATCCACTGGGAGTTCCTTCTCGTATGAACATTGGGCAAGTTCTTGAGATGCATCTTGGAATGGCGGGGCGTGAGCTTGGAAACCAATTACAAGAGCAATTCGACGCTAAGCAAAAAGATTATATTGATAATTTAAGAGCTAAAATGATCTCCATTTCAGACGTAGCCGGGCTTATGAACGCCGTGGAAGTCATTGGCGCTATGAGCGATGAAGAGTTTTTAAAACATGCGAGAGATTGGGCGAAAGGCGGCGTTAGATTCGCAAGTCCAATTTTTGAAGGCGTAAACGCCGTTGAATTTGAAAAAATTTACGAATTGGCAAAAATGGACGCTGATGGCAAGACTGTTCTTTACGATGGTAAAACAGGTATGAAAATTAAAGAACGCGTAAACGTTGGATATATGTACGTGCTTAAATTGCATCACCTTGTTGATGAAAAAATTCATGCGCGTTCAACTGGTCCATACTCTTTAGTAACTCAACAACCAGTTGGTGGTAAAGCGCTGTTCGGTGGACAAAGATTTGGTGAGATGGAAGTTTGGGCTCTTGAGGCTTATGGAGCGTCAGCGGTTCTTAAAGAGATGTTGACTATCAAGTCCGATGACGTTGAGGGTAGAGTGCGCGCTTATAAAGCAATTACGAAAGGTGAGCTAATCCCAGCTTCTGGCATTCCAGAAACGCTATTCGTATTAACCAAAGAGTTGCAATCACTTGCGCTTGATGTAGAGATTTTAGACGAGGTAAAAGAGAATGAGTAAATTAGTACCTGTAGAAGTGACTGAAGAGCAAAGACCAAAAGACATTAAACAACTGCAATTTCGCCTTGCGTCTCCTGAAAAAGTTATGTCATGGAGTCATGGTGAAGTTAAAAAGCCTGAAACTATTAATTATCGCACTTTAAAGCCTGAGCGCGATGGTCTGTTTTGCGCGAAAATTTTTGGGCCCGTTAGAGATTATGAGTGTCTTTGCGGTAAATACAAAAAGATGCGTTATAAGGGAGTGGTATGTGAAAAATGTGGCGTTGAAGTCACAAGTACGAAAGTTCGTCGTAGCCGTATGGGTCACATTGAGCTCGTAACTCCGGTCGCTCATATCTGGTACGTTAGTTCATTGCCTTCACGCATCGGGACTCTTTTAGGCATTAAAATGAAAGACCTGGAACGCGTGCTTTATTATGAGGCGTACATCGTTGAATCGGGTGGTGAAGCTTATTACGACGCGGAAGCTAAAACTCCAGTGCTTCAGTATGACGTTTTAAATGAAGAACAATACCGCACGCTCGTTCAAAGGTTTGGAGAGTTAGGCTTCAAGGCTCGCATGGGTGGTGAAGTTATTCGCGACCTACTCGATTCAATCGACTTGGTTGACTTGTTTACGCAACTTAAAGACGCTCTAGTGGAAACTAAATCGGAAGCGAAAAAGAAAACTATCAATAAGAGACTTAAAGTAATCGAGTCGTTTTTAAATAGTGGAAACAATCCAGCATGGATGATGTTGACTGTTTTACCAGTGCTTCCACCGGATTTACGTCCTCTAGTTTCGCTAGACGGTGGAAAATTCGCAGTTAGCGACGTGAATGATTTATATCGTCGCGTTATCAACCGTAATCAACGTCTTAAGCGTTTAGTTGAACTTGAAGCTCCAGAAATTATCGTTCGTAATGAAAAACGTATGTTGCAAGAGTCCGTTGACGCTCTGTTTGACAATGGCCGTCGCGCAAACGCGGTTAAAGGCGCGAACAAGCGTCCTCTAAAATCTTTAAGTGAAATAATTAAAGGTAAACAAGGACGTTTCCGTCAAAACTTACTTGGTAAGCGCGTTGATTTTTCGGGACGTTCGGTAATCGTCGTTGGACCATCTTTGAGAATGGATCAATGTGGATTGCCTAAAAAAATGGCTCTTGAGCTATTTAAGCCGCATTTGATCGCAAAACTTGAAGATAAAGGTTACGCGACAACCGTTAAAGCAGCTAAAAAAATGATTGAAGACAAGACGAATGAAGTTTGGGAATGTTTAGCCGAGATTGTTGACGGTTATCCAATCATGCTTAACCGCGCGCCAACGCTTCACAAGCTTTCAATTCAAGCGTTTCACCCTATACTAATAGATGGAAAAGCGATTCAGCTTCATCCATTGGTCTGCGCCGCCTTCAACGCCGACTTTGATGGTGACCAAATGGCCGTTCACATACCTTTGTCGTCAGCGGCGATCGCTGAGTGTAAGGTGCTTATGCTTGCGAGTATGAATATTTTGCTTCCAGCTTCAGGCAAAGCGATTGCTACGCCTTCTCAGGATATGGTACTTGGAATTTATTACATTACTTTAGAAAAAAACGGAGTCAAGGGAAGCAATAAACTTTTTGCCAACGTTGATGAAATTAGAATCGCATTAGAGCATGACGCGCTAGACATTCACGCCAAAGTCAGAACTCGCGTAGATGGTCGCATTATTCATACGACAGCCGGTAGATTATTGCTTAAAGCTATTTTACCAGCATTTGTTCCAATTGAACTTTGGAATAGAGTTATGAAGAAAAAAGCGATCAATGAAGTGGTTGACTATGTGCAAAAACATGGAGGAATCGGTCTAACGGCAGGTTTCCTTGACAGTTTAAAAGACTTAGGTTTTAAACATGCGACTGAAGCTGGCGTTTCCATCTCCGCTGACGATATTCGCGTTCCGGATATGAAACCTGCTAAAATCGCCGAGTCTAAGGCTAGGGTCATAGAGATTCAAAAGCAGTACGAAGCGGGTCTATTAACCGAACAAGAGCGTTACAATAAAATTATTGACGTTTGGACTGATACGAACAACACTCTTGCAACCGAGATGATGCAACTCGTTCAGACTGATAAAGATGGATTCAACTCTATTCACATGATGGCTGATTCGGGGGCTCGTGGTTCCGCGGCGCAGATTCGTCAGCTAGCTGGTATGCGTGGTCTTATGGCTAAACCAAGTGGCGACATTATTGAAACACCGATTATTTCTAACTTTAAAGAGGGATTAAACGTAATTGAGTACTTTATTTCAACTCACGGCGCTAGAAAAGGTCTTGCCGATACGGCTCTTAAGACCGCAAACGCGGGTTATCTTACTCGTAAGCTTGTTGACGTCGCTCAAAACGTTAAAATTGTTGAACATGATTGTCACACTCATGAGGGTATAGACATCTCAGACATTCAAGATCAAAATACATTGATTGAATCTCTGGAAGATAGATTAAACGGGCGTGTTTTAGCGGATGACGTTATTGATCCTATAAGCAATGAGATACTTTTTGCAGAGGGCACTCTTTTAGATGAAATTAGCGCTAAAGTCATCTCGGAAGCGGGGATTAAAACAGCGCGCATTAGAACTCCAACCACTTGTAAAAGTCCCGATGGCGTTTGCGCTCTTTGTTATGGAGTCAACCTTGCGACAGGGCATATGGTTCGTACTGGAGAAGCGATAGGAATTGTTGCGGCTCAGTCAATTGGCGAACCAGGAACACAACTTACCCTTCGTACTTTCCACGTTGGTGGAACTGCGAGTTCGACTGCGCAAGAGAGACAAGTCGTTGCTGAAAAAGAAGGTTTTATTCGTTATTACAACTTAAAAACTTACTCTTCAAAAGATGGCAAAAACATAGTGGCAAACAGAAGAAACGCGGCTATTCTTTTGGTTGAACCTAAAATTAAAGCTCTATTCTCGGGAACTGTTGGCATTCAAACCGTTCATGATGAAGTAATCATCAGTTTAGTTGGTGAAAAAGAGACGGTTCGTTACTCTCTTCGTAAAATAGAAATTGCAAAACCAAACGAGTTGGCGGGCGTAAGCGGACAAATTGAAGGAAAATACTATTTCCCACATGAAAATGGCACTAAAGTCCAGTCTGGGGATTCTATTGTTGAAACCATTAAAGACGCATGGAACGTTCCAAGTCGTATACCGTACGCTTCGGAGCTTTTAGTTGACGATGGCGCGCCAGTTACTAAAAAAATAGTTGCAAAAGAAAATGGCACTGTGAAGTACTTCTTGCTTAAAGGCGATTATTTAGAAAGAATTGAAGGCCTTAAATCAGGTTACGAAGTAATTGAAAAAGGATTATTCGCAACCGTTATAGATAGTAACAATCGTGAAGCGATTCGTCACTATATCGCGCGTGGTTCGGTTTTAGTCTCTGACGACGACGCGAGCGTTGATTCAAGCTCTTTAATAGCAAAACCATCGAGTGACGAGACTGTCGTTATCGCTGAATGGGATCCATACTCGAATCCTATCATTTCCGAAGCGAACGGAGTCGTGTCCTATGAAGACATTATAGTTGGAACAACGGCTTCTGAGCAATTGGACGAGTTGACGGGTAAATCGCGTCTTATGATCAATGAGCACATATCTTCCGAATACAAACCATCTATCGTTTTAGCTACTCAAGACGGTGAATTATTAAGATACGCGGTTGCGCCAAAAACATCTATATACATCGCTAATGGAGCGGAAGTTAAGATCGCGGAAATAATCGCTAAAACTCCAAAAGCGCTTCAAAAATCATCAGACATTACAGGGGGTCTTCCTCGAGTATCTGAATTGTTTGAAGGTCGTCGTCCAAAAGCGACAGCTTTAATCTCTGAAATAGACGGTACGGTTAGTTTTGGCAAAATGCTTAGAGGTAAAGTGAGAATTATTATAGGCAATGCTGAAAATGGTCTTATGAAAGAGTATTTTGTTGACAAGTCTCATGTGCCAGTGGTAAATCCTGGCGATTTCGTTCACTCGGGAGAGCGTTTAACAACTGGTATTTTATCGTCTCATGAACTTTTACGCATCATGGGCGTTAAATCACTCTATAACTATTTAGTATCCGAAGTGCAACAAGTTTACCGTTCACAAGGCGTTAATATCGCTGATAAGCATATTGAGGTTATTTTCACTCAAATGTTGAGACAAATTAAGATTGTTAAATCTGGAGACACTAAGTTTATCGATGGCGATCTTATTTCTAAAGCTAAATTCGCTGCGGAAAATGAAAAAATCATTCGTCTTGGTGGTCGTCCGGCAATAGCTGAACCATTCTTGGTAGGTATCACTCGAGCCGCAGTTAGCGCGGATAGTATCATATCAGCCGCGTCGTTCCAAGATACGACTAAAGTATTAACAGAAGCCGCAGTTTCCGCAAAAGTTGATAATTTAGAAAATTTAAAAGAAAACGTAATTATTGGTCGTACCATTCCAGTTGGAACCGGTCTTTATAAAAACCAAGAAGTGATGTTCGATTATAATCCAGAGTAAAAAGTCACTCTTTTAATCTTGAACCACTCTTACAACGTTATGAAGTAAGAGTGGTTTTTTTATTAAAATCAAAAATTAACCTTAAATATTGTATTCTTACAAACTTACATATTACACTCATTAAAAAGGCATTTCAAATGAAAAATGTTAGCATTATAGTATTAGATTTCGGGTCTCAATACACTCAACTAATAGCTCGTCGTCTTCGCGAAGATAAAATTTATTGTGAAATACTTCCATATCACTCAACGGTCGCAGAGATCAAAGCAAAAAATCCTAAAGGGATTATTCTAAGTGGTGGTCCATCGTCCGTTTATAATGAGGAGGCTTATACCGTAGACCAAGCCATTTATAATCTAGGTCTTCCCGTTCTTGGCATTTGTTATGGGATGCAGAGAATCGCAGTTGATTTTGGTGGTAGCGTCGTACGTTCAAATCACCATGAATATGGAAAAGCTGAATTAAAGATAGTTAACGTTGGTGAAAATTGTTCGCCTCTTTTACATGATTGTGATGATGATAGAATTGTTTGGATGAGTCATAGTGACAAAGTGGACGTGTTGCCTGATGGTTTCGTAGTTATTGCCACGTCTGCTAACTCCCCTTACGCAGCCATAGCTAATGAGGAAAAACGCGTTTACGCCATGCAGTATCACCCTGAAGTGCAGCACTCGGAAGAGGGATATTTAATGCTTCGCAACTTCGCAAAAAATATTTGCGGAGTGAGTGAAAAATGGAAAATGGAGCATTTCCTCAAAGAGCAAATTAAAATAATTCGTGAAAAGGTAGGGACTGGGAAAGTTCTTTGTGGACTAAGCGGCGGAGTCGATAGTTCCGTAGTAGCGGCTATGCTTTATGAAGCGATTGGCAATCAACTCGTTCCCGTTTTTGTAGATAATGGACTTTTGCGAAAAGGCGAGAGAGAAGAGGTTGAAAAAGTCTTTAAGGTAAATCTGAAAGTTCCTTTGATCACGATAGACGCCGTTGACAACTTTTTAGGGAAATTAGCGGGCGTGTCAGATCCAGAGACGAAGCGCAAGATTATTGGACACACTTTTATTGAAGAATTCGAACGAGAAGCTAAAAAACATGACGGCATCAAATTTTTGGCGCAAGGCACTCTTTACCCCGACGTCATTGAGTCCATAAGCGTAAATGGCCCATCGGAAGTTATAAAGTCTCATCATAACGTTGGTGGTTTGCCAGATTGGATGGATTTTGAACTTATTGAGCCACTGCGTGAACTTTTTAAAGACGAAGTTCGTAAGATTGGGTTAGAGCTTGGTCTTCCAGCTTCCATGATAAACCGTCATCCATTCCCTGGGCCAGGTTTGGCTATCCGCATTATGGGCGACGTGAACGTTCCCGACTTGACGATTCTTCGCGAGGCGGACGTTATTTTACTTGACGAGCTTAAAGCGAGCGGATACTACGCAAAAACATGGCAAGCGTTCGTTGTTTTACTCAACGTTAAAAGCGTTGGAGTCATGGGCGATAATCGGACTTATGACAATACTGTCGCGGTGAGAGTTGTTGAAGCCGTTGATGGAATGACGGCGACGTTCGCACATCTTCCTCATGATTTGTTGGAGAGAATTTCTCGTCGTATCATCAACGAGGTTGATGGCGTCAACAGAGTCGTATATGATATCAGTTCAAAGCCACCAGCGACAATCGAGTGGGAATAAAATCGAAATAATTTCAATGCATTTTGAAATGATTAAGGTATCAGCGTAGTTCACTATGCTTCAACCTTAAAACATTTCAACCTGCATTAAACTTATTACGATTTAGACTTTTGTAATTTTAGGATAATAAAATGTCAAAACCAGTGTATCTTTTGTCAACTTCTCCTCACCCAGACGCGATAAGCGTCAATTCTCTTGAAATAACGCTCCTTAAACCAGATATAAATTTTTCAGAATACGACTACATGATAATAACTTCCAAACAGGCTTCAAAAGCTTTGCAACAATACGATTCAAGTGAGTACGTATGCAAAAAAGCTTTGTGCGTCTCGACTCAGACAGCAAAGAGCTATGAAGACTTAGGAGGAGAAATTTTAGAAGTTGGAGATGGTTATGGAGACGCTTTGACGTCTAAAATAAAAAGTTATCCAAGAAATACAAAGTGGCTATACTTAAGAGCCAAAGTTGTCGCGTCCGATTTTGTCGAAGTTTGTAGAAACGATGGTTATGACATTAGCGAAATTGTGGCGTATGAAAGTAAATGTTCACAAGATATTTTAGACATAAAAGTTGATAATGGCTCAGTTTTGATATTTACGTCTCCATCAAGCGTAAAGTGCTATTTAAAGCGGCATAAGATAAACGAATTAGACATGGTGATAGTCATAGGTAAAACTACGGGTAAAGCTCTTCCTTTTGGCGTTAGTTATAGGGTGTCTCAAAACGCTTCAATCGATAGCTGTTTTAAATTATTGAAAGATAACTATAAACTCACTTGATTGTTGTATAATATAAGCTTAGCAATTAAGGATGTTTATGAAAGTTTTCTTTTACCTCGCAATGACGTTTTTATCAACAATTGTAGACGCTGCATACGTGCGGGCGATTATCGTGGACTCCTTGGTTCAAGAAAAGAAGGCGCAAGAGAGATTAGTTGAACTTGAAGCGTTTGTAAACTTGCATGATAACATTGGTAGATTACAAAAGAGTGATAATTTTAAACTTCAGATAAGAAAATCAGGTAAATATTACATAGTCGCCATTGAACCGTTTAGACAAAGAAAAGCGTTGCAAGAAGTTTTAGACACGCTTAGATTGGTTTACAAAGACGTTTACGTAGTAAACGCAACGTTTATTCCAAAAAATCTTGACGCAAAGCCAGAAGCGCAATCTCTTAATGAAAATATTGAAGAAGAAAAAACGCCTCAAGCAATAATTATAGAAGAAAAAAGTAGCGAAAAAGAGAATGTCCTTGCTCCAGTTGAAACAATAGAGAAAAAAGTTGAAGACGTTCAGCTTGTAGTTAAAGAGACTCCTCAATGTATAGACGTTACTTCTCCCGTTTTAATGGAAAATAAAAAAGATGAAACAAAATTTATTTATAATCTGTGGATGATTCTATTTTTTATAACTTTTTTTGCGATTTTAGTAGCTATAAGATACCTTTTTAAATATAAAAAAGATGAAGAGTCTTATGTCAATAGAGACATGATGATGAGTGAAAAGTTAAAACAATCAAACGCGGAGATTAAGATGAAGGAGAAATTTATCGCTCATGCAAGTCATGAACTAAGATCTCCTTTAACCGCCATCATGGGTTTAACTCACTTGGTGCTTGAAAATGATTTACCCAAGTTTCAAAAATCATATATTCAAAATATTGAATATTCGGCTCAACATTTGTTAAATATTGTCAATGACATATTGGACGTCTCTAAGATAGAGGCGGGAGAACTCGAGATAGAGACGAAAGAGTTTAATATAAATGATATTTTTGAGTATGTCTTAAACACGGCTTCTATGCAAATCAAAGGCAAAAACGTCTCCTTAAGCGTTAACGTTGAAAAAGAGATACCCTCGCGAGTAGTTGGCGATTCCTTACGATTAGGTCAGATTCTTATCAACATTCTTGCAAACGCGATTAAATTTACAAAAGAGGGTGAAGTTTGCTTGGAAGTGAAAAAAGTTGAAAGTTATGGCGAAACAATTTTGCTTGAGTTTAGCGTATCCGATACGGGCATAGGCATGACGGAGGAACAAACCCAAGGAGTTTTTAACTCATATTCTCAAGCTTCCGACGCTACAAGTAGAAAGTTTGGCGGCACGGGACTAGGTCTCTCCATATCTAAACAGTTAATAGAGATGATGGGTGGGCAAATCGTTGTTAAAAGTCAAAAGGACATTGGTTCGACCTTTACTTTTACAATTTTATTTAAATTAAAAGATTCACAAAATCAACGTTACTATCGCCTTCCATCGTCAACATTGTTAAACAAACGAATACTCATAGTTGATTATTCAATTAAAAACGCGACGTCATTGACAAAAGCTCTTGAATATTTTAAATACACTACGCATGTCATACCATCATTTGAAGAAAGTATTTTAGACGAGAGCATCGAATTTGATATTATCATTGTTAATAAAAGTAATCTAACAAAATTTACCATAGACAAAATCAAAGAGAATTATTTAAAGCCTCTAAAAAAAGTTAAGATAGTCGTGCTAAGTTTATATAGTGACTTAAGCCGTGACGTAACTAAAGAATTGAAAATTGACGCGTATCTAAAAACGCCATTTACCCAGCAGAGCGTTTTAAATATGATCATCGAATTGTATGTTTCTAAAAATGCAGAGAATGCTTTAAACAAGAAAAATACAAAAGATAAGCTTAAATCAATATCAGGCAAGAAGATATTGGTGGCGGAAGACAACGTGTTAAATCATAAGGTTATCTCTGGTCTGCTATCAAACACGGGAATAGAATTGACCTTTGTTATAAATGGGCAGGAAGTAATTGATTTACTGCAAAAGGGTGAAAAGTTTGATATGATTTTGATGGATATAAACATGCCCGTCCTTAATGGATATGAAGCCACCAAAGAGATTCGAAAGAGTCTTCAGTATGGCGCTATGCCCATTGTCGCTTTAACGGCTGACGTTATGCAAGAGTCTATTGAAAAAGCGTATGCGGTGGGCATGCAAGGTCATATATCAAAACCAATCATTATAGACGTATTTTACAAAAAAATATTTGACATGCTTACCACTCCATTGATAAGCGATAAAAATAGATTGTCGCTAGAAAAGAAGAGCGATGATGAATTTGCTGAACTTTCCATATCTGTAGGATTGAGTGGATGTAACAACGATAAAGCTTTCTATCAATCTATTTTAAAAGAGTTTCAGATGATGTACGAAAACTCCGATGCAACTTTGGAAAAATTGTGTAAAAACAATCAATTTAAAGACGCTCGGCAGATGTCTATGGATATAAAAGACGTAGCTTTAAACATTGGGGCTTATAAGCTTTGTGAGAGCACTGCCGCTATGGAATATGAGTTTGAAAAGGGCTTTCGTGGAAATTGGAAAGAAATCATAGAATCCTATAGGCTTGATTTGGATAAACTATTTTTAGATATTGAAAAATATAATAAAAATAGTTAGTCAAAGTATTTAATTTTTACTCTTTTAACGGCTCTGTTAAATCCATCAAGGTTGTAAGGACTTTTTTTAAGTAGAGTAAGAGCGTTATCTATGGAATTATCAGTAAATTGCTCTTTGATGTTTACAACCGTTCTAACTATTCGAAGCGCTTCGACAATTTCTTTCATATTCTCTGGAATTTCATGTTCAAAGTCAAGGTATTTCATGGAATCGGTAAAAGTGTCGTTTAGATTTAAATGTTTAAAAATTAAAGCGTTTATCTGGGCGCTGCTCATCATAGTGTAAATGTTTTCTACATAAGAGACGTCATCGTATTTGTCCAAGTCGTCAATAAACTCTTCAACCTTGTCATTTTGAATGACCTCTTTAGCGATTAAAACTTTACCTATTTCCATTAAAAAAGCGAGTGGAGTGATTGTTCTCGCAAGCGCGATATCGATGCCCATATACCATTGAAACATCAATTCACTTTGCATCGCGCTAATTTTTGAAAACTCCGACGTACTAACATTGTAAGGGGAGAGGTCAATGTCAAAATCTCTTTGAAGCGCCGAGGACAAGACGATAGATCTGATTTGCGTTGATCCAAAAAGCGTTACCGCTTGTAAAATAGAGACAATGTTTTTTGAAAATCCATAATATGGAGCATTTACTTTGGATAAGATGTCAGTCGTTAAAACGGGATCTGACTCAATGATACGAACCACGTCGTCGATGTTGGGATCGCCCTTGGCGAATAGCGTTTCGATTTTTATAACTGACTCTGGAAGAGGTGGAAGAGACTCCACTCTAGCGATTAATGGTATGTACGACAAATTAATCCTTTTGAAGTTTTGAATTTCGCATTATATATTAAGATGGCTAAAACTAAATCAAGTATCTTTTTTGTATAATGCCGCTAGTGGTCTAGATGGTTCGAGTAATCGTACAAATGAGGGTTCTACATATTCAAATCGTGAACAGGTAGAGTCGTTGTGTGTCGACGATATCGTTTGAGATACGTTAACTCTGTCAAGATACTGTCGCCGTTATACTTCTCTCTCTTCACACAAATTAGGCTTTTAGAACCAAGCCAAATGCGAAACGGCTATCCGGGCTACGCTTATATATATATTTACTATATTTGTTGCGTATCGCTAACGTTACGCAACAAATATAATAAATATTTAAAACTCATATGGAGATGTTAATGAAAATTTTGATTTTAGGTAGTGGCGGTCGCGAATACTCCATTGCAAGGGCTATGAAAAATGAGGAAGGGAGTCATGAAATATTTTTTCAGCCGGGCAATGGCGCGACGAATAATTTAGGAACGAATTTAAATATCAAAGATTATAATGAGCTTGCGGATTACGCAATTGAGAATGAGATCGAACTAACGATAGTTGGCCCAGAAGCTCCTCTTGTGGAAGGCGTGGTAGATATTTTTAAAGAAAAAGGCCTTGTTATATTTGGACCAAGCAAAGAGGCCGCTCAACTAGAAGGTTCAAAAGTTTATATGAAAAACTTTTTGGCAAAATACAAGATTCCCACCGCTCGTTATATAGAAACCGATTCGATAGAAGACGCTTTTAAATTTACAAACTCTTTGAGCGCTCCCATCGTTGTAAAAGCTGATGGTTTGTGTGGTGGCAAAGGCGTTATCATCGCGCAAAGTCATGACGAAGCAAAAGTCGCAATTAGCGAGATGTTAAGCGGTAAGAGTTTTGGCGACGCCGGGCTCAAAGTGATAGTGGAAGAGTTTTTAGATGGCTACGAACTCTCCATGTTTGCCGTTTGTGACGGAAAAGATTACATATTGCTTCCCGCGGCGCAAGATCACAAGCGTTTGCTAGACAACGACGAGGGACCAAATACGGGAGGAATGGGCGCATACGCTCCAACGCCGCTTGTGGATGAGGCCCTGTATCAGAAAGTGCGTGACAGGGTGATTCGTCCTACGCTAGAAGGCATGCAAAAAGAGGGAGCGCCTTTTGAGGGGGTTCTTTTTATCGGAATCATGGTCGTCAATGGGGAACCGATTACGTTGGAGTTTAACGTGCGTTTTGGAGACCCGGAGTGTGAGATTTTGATGCCTCTCATGACGTCAAGCGTTAGCGACATGTTTTATAAAGCCGCAACGAATAGACTGGCTGAAATCAAAGTGGAATTTTCTTCGCAATACGCGGTCGGCGTTGTCATGGCGAGTGGAAATTACCCATATTCAAGCTCAATTCCAGCCGAAATTATTTTAGACGACGTCAAACATGAAGAGATAGAACGCAACACTCATATCTCTTTTGCGGGAGTGAGTTTGGAAGACGACAAACTTTACGCTGATGGTGGGCGCGTTTTAGTGTGCGTTGGTTTGGGAGATAGCATCAAAGAAGCGAGAGATAGGGCGTATTTAAGATGTGGACAAGTTCATTACGCCGGAAAAAAGATAAGAACCGACATCGCTTATCAAGCTCTCTAGGATATAACGTTGAACGAAGAGATAGAAAATGCTCTCTATAGAGAAGAGTTAACTTTAGCTTCCATAAAAAGAAGAGCGCTAGCCTCTATAATAGATGAGATTTTACTCTCTTTTTTACTTATAATCGCTCTTTGGGACTCGTTCGCAAACGCTCAAACTACGGAAGAGATTATAAACCTAAGTAATAATTTTGTCATGGAATATATATTTATGAAAATTGTCTATCAGGCTTTTTTTACAATGCAATATGGCGCGACTATAGGTAAAATAGTTATGAAAATCAGAGTTGTGGATTTAAAAACCTTCAGTAATCCAAATGTGCTAAGTTCATTGAATCGCGCTATTTTTCGTATCGTTAGTGAAACGTTTTTTTATCTTGGTTTTTTGTGGGGCGTTCTCGAACCGGCTAAGCAAACATGGCATGATAAAACAGCAAGAACTTTGGTTGTAAATGCTTAAAGTACTCTTATTGGCGTTGATATTTTACATGCAGGCGCACGCAGGCGACAAAGTGGAAATATACGCTTCTTCTTTGAATTCAAAAGATAATATGGTTGAAGCGTCGGGTGGAGTCACCGTTGTATACAAAGAGTATTTTTTAACGGCTTCAAAAGCTAACTATAATAGAACAAACGGCGATTTGGAACTGTTCGACGACATACTAGTAAATCGTAACGGAAAATCAAAAATTCTTGGTTCGTACGCAAGGTTGAACATTGAAAAGAAAGAGAAGTTTTTTCAACCATTTTATATGTTGGATAAAGAATCCAAAGTATGGATAAGCGCGGACGAGGGAGTTGCTAAAGAGAATAAAGTCAATGTAGATTCAGGAATAGTGAGCGGTTGCAACCCTATTGATCCGCTATGGATTATGGAATTTAGCTCGTCGGATTATAACGTAGATTCAAAATGGTTGAATCTCTACAACGCCAGGATATACATTTATGACATTCCCATTTTTTATACGCCGTATTTTGGATACTCACTAGACACGACAAGACGAACTGGGCTTTTAAAACCGGCGCTTGGTTTGTCTCAAAGCGAAGGCGTTTATTTTGAAC
>CALDOC010000159.1 GCA_937914675.1 uncultured Sulfurimonas sp. | reverse complement strand
ATGTATCAAAAAGCCATGAGCACGCAGATGGATGATATGAATAGAGACGCGATTGAAAAACTTGCTAAAAAAGCTTAATAAAAGGATTTAAAAAATGATGCAATCGCTATATACGGCCTCAACGGGAATGTTGGGGATGCAGACTCAAATCAATACAACGGCAAATAACATTGCCAACGTTAACACGATAGGATTTAAGAAATCTCGCGCAGAGTTTGCAGATTTGATGTACCATGTAATGGAGTACGCGGGTACTTCAACAACCGACACTACGAAAAGTCCAACAGGCATAGAAGTGGGTCTTGGCGTTAGACCAACGGCAATAAATAAAATATTTTCAGAAGGTTCTTTAAAACAGACTGATAACGATCTTGATATGGCAATTACAGGAAAGGGTTTTTTTAAAATGGAACTACCCGATGGGACTCAAGTTTATTCGAGGAATGGCGCTTTTAAACTCGATCAAAATGGGACGGTTGTAAGCAGCGATGGCTATACTCTTCTCCCTCAGATAGTCGTTCCACCTGATGCGACAACTGTTAAGATAGGGACGGATGGCACGGTCACGGTTATTCAAGCCGGTCAAACGCAAGCCACTCAAATAGGTCAAGTTTTAACGACTAGTTTTATCAATCCAGCGGGACTTCACTCTATGGGTGACAATTTATATATAGAAACGGATAGCTCTGGTCAGCCAATAGAAGGAACTCCAGGTACTCAAGGACAGGGATCTATACGACAAGGTTTCGTAGAACTGAGTAACGTTGAACTTGTTGTTGAGCTTACGGATCTGATTACCGGTCAGCGCGCTTATGATTCCAACTCAAAAGTTATTACCACTAGTGACGAAATGCTTCAAACTACAAATAGTTTAAAACGCTAAACTCACCCAATTAAGGCTTGATACTATCAAAGATTAAGTCTGAAATCCATTTTTAACGACTTCTTTATAAAACTACAACTACTTTTAGCTATAATCGCAAAATTAATTAGAAATTACATTTAGGATTTTTATATGAAAAAAGCAAATATTGATGGAAAAGTTTGGACGTTTGGTAAAGATATTGACACAGATTTAATAATAGCGGCTCGTTATTTAAACACTTCTGTTCCCGAAGAGTTAGCAAAACATGTGATGGAAGACGCTGATCCAGAATTTGTAAAAAAAATGAGCGTAGGCGACGTGATTGTCGCTGGCGAAAATTTTGGTTGTGGGAGTTCCCGCGAACATGCTCCCATTGCTCTAAAAGCCGCTGGAGTCGCCGCGATTATAGCTCCTACGTTTGCAAGAATATTTTATCGTAACGCTTTCAATATGGGTCTTCCAATATTTGAATTGCCAGAGAGCGCTGAAATAAAAGAGGGTGACGCGATAAGCGTTGATATGAACGCCGGTACAATTACAAATAAAAGCGCTAATAAAACTTATAATTTTATTCCTATACCCACTTTTATGCAAGAACTAATAGACTCGGGCGGTTTAATGAACTTTGCGAAAAATGAAATAGAAGGTAAATAATGAAAAATTACAAAATAACTCTAATTAAGGGTGATGGAATTGGTCCGGAAATAATAGATGAAGCTGTGAAAGTTTTAGATGCCGTAGCGTCATCTTGTGATTTTGGATTTAATTATGATGAAGCGTTAATGGGTGGATGCGCGTATGACATTACTGGTGATCCACTACCTAAAGAAACAATCACAAAATCACTTAATTCCGACGCCGTTCTTTTTGGAGCTATCGGTGGACCAAAGTGGGATAACCTTCCTCGTGAAAAACGCCCAGAAAGCGGGTTGCTTCGTTTTAGAAAAGAGCTTGGGGTATATGCAAATTTACGCCCCGCCGTTGTTTATGATGAGCTAATCAACGCTTCTTCTCTTAAACCTGAAGTTGTCAAAGGCGTTGATTTAATGGTTGTTCGTGAACTTATAGGTGGAATATATTTTGGCGAGCCTAAAGGTCGTGATGAAAACAAGGGCTGGAACACTATGGTTTATACTCGTAGCGAGATAATAAGAATAGCTCATCAAGCGTTTAAAATCGCTATGACCAGAGAAAAACGCGTCTGTTCCATAGACAAAGCGAACGTCCTTGACGTTTCTCAATTATGGAGAGAGGTAGTAACTGAAGTGGCAACCCAATACCCAGAAGTTGAGTTGTCTCACATGTACGTAGACAATGCGGCTATGCAATTGATACGCGACCCAAGACAGTTTGACGTCATGCTTACCGGCAATATTTTTGGTGATATTTTAAGTGACGAAGCCTCCATGCTTTCTGGCTCTATTGGTCTTTTGCCATCAGCTTCCGTGGGCGCGAAGATAGGCGTTTTTGAGCCTATACATGGTTCAGCTCCAGATATTGCGGGACAGGGCATCGCAAATCCGATCGCGACAATTGCGTCGGCTTCTATGATGCTTAGATACGCTCTTGGTGAAAACGAGGCGGCTGATAAAATTGACAACGCCATTAAGCGGGCTTTAAAAGAAGGATATAGAACTCAAGATTTAGCGCAATTCGACGCAAAAGAAGTTTGTTCAACAAGTGAAATGGGTTCAATAATAGCTAACTACATAGAGAGATAAACTAAGCGCATGCAGACGCTAACTTTAGCAAATATTTATGAACTTCAAGGCTTAAAAGAAGAAGCTCTAGAAATTTATAAAGAGGTTCTTAAAAAAGACCCACAAAATAGTGACGCAAAGATTGCCATTAGAAGATTGTCTGGAATGAGAAAGAAATTTTTAAACGTAAACGCTCAAATGAAAAATTTTTTCCTCAAAATGGATACGGAAGTGGAGTATAATGAATTTGAAAGGTGGTTATTAAAAGCATGGAATTAAAAGACGTAATACTCTCAACATTAGCGGAAATGGAAGAAGAAATACCCGTCCAGGCTCTTAAAAAAATTATCGAAGACAAAAAGAGCGTTCAAGTTAGAGAGGTCGTCATTGAAAAACAATCTAGAGACTTAGAAACGAAAGTAACGACGGATAGCAATGAGCTTGCCTATTTATCTTCGATTAGAGAGAGGCTGTTGGTTCTTTTTGAAGGCTTTCAAGCGCCAAACAACACAGATATAGAAGCTAAAGTGGATATGACTCTTAATTTTTTAGAGTATATATTGGCTACCATAGACACAAGGGTGCAAATACTGGAAAAAGGAAGTGAAAGATGAGTCAATATCGCGTTTTAATTGATGCAAACGATGAAATAGGATTAGTTCATAAAGTGTCCACTGTCTTTTTTAATAATAATTTAAATATTTTATCAAATCATGAGTTTGTTGACAAAGAGTCCAATAAATTTTTTATGCGAAGCGTTCTTGATGGCGATATAGATAAAAACAAGTTAATAAATGAAATTAAAAACGTACTTCCTTCTAACGCGGGTGTTAAGATAGTGGAACCAAAAAAGAAAAATATAATAATTATGGCTACAAAAGAACTTCATGCACTCGGTGATATATTGATTCGGCATGAATCTGGTGAGCTAGAAGCGAATATACTCGCCGTCGTCTCGAATTATGACGCGTTGGAATCATTGGTCAACAAGTTTGACGTTCCATACGTAACGGTTTCGCATGAAAACTTAGAACGTCACGAACATGAGAGAAAAATATTGGAATCTTTAAGCGCGTTTAAAGACGTTGATTATATAGTTTTAGCCAAGTATATGCGTATATTGACCCCAGAATTCGTGGATGTTTATAAAGACAAAATTATAAACATCCATCACTCGTTTTTACCAGCGTTCATAGGTGCAAATCCGTATAAACAGGCTTACGACAGAGGTGTTAAAATCATTGGCGCAACCGCTCATTTTGTAAATAACAATTTAGACGAAGGCCCTATAATAGCACAGGAAGTAAAACATATCGACCATAGTTACGGATGGAGAGACATGCAGCGTTTAGGTCGCGACGTTGAAAAAATCGTGTTGTCTCGCGCTCTTAAGTTAGCTCTTGAAGATAGAATCTTTGTATACGCGAATAAAACGGTAATTTTTTAGTCATGTCGTTTAACGTAGTTTTAGTAAATCCTCAAATTCCAAATAATACCGGCGCGATAGGGAGATTATGCGTGAACGCCGGGGCGTCCCTTCATTTGATTAAGCCAATAGGATTTGATATAGATGAAAAGGCTGTAAGACGAGCGGGACTTGATTATTGGGATAAGTTGGATTTGCATGTCTGGGAAAATATAGATGATTTTTTCAACAATAACCATATTGTTGATAATGCGCACTTTGCAACCACTAAAACCGATAGAGCGTATTTTGAAGCTTCTTTTAATGAGGGCGATTATATATTCTTTGGTAGTGAGACGGCTGGCATACCAGAAGATATTTTAAACAAATACAAAAGTCAAAATATAACCATACCCATGACGAAAGAGGGTAGAAGTTTAAACTTAGCGATTAGCGCTGGTATAGTTTTGTATGACGCCATTAGACAAAATTACTCCACTTTTCATAAGGGTTCATAGTGAGTTTAATTATTGATATTGTAATGTTAATTCTTTTTGTCCTATTTATGATATTTATTTTTGGTGGATACCATAAAAACAAATCATCCCAAAGAGAAAAACAGTTTAAACTGGATGAAGATAAAATTTCTTAAAATATTTTCAAACTTTTCTAGTAAAGATTTTTTACCCTTTGATAAATTTCAATAAATGTATAAAATATGACAAATTGACATTAATATTTTGACTTTATTGCAAAAATATATTATAATGTATGTAAATATTAGGAGAATGTCATGAATAATTTTATTGAAATAGTTGAAGAAATAAAAAGTATCGTGTCCGCTGACTTAAATACAAAAAAAGTATTTGACAAAGACGTCGCAGATATATTAAATATATCACAGATGAATTTTGCGACTATGAAAAAACGCAATAAAATACCATTTGTAGAACTTATGGATTTTTGCGCTAAAAAGTCCATATCAATTAATTGGATGCTTTATGGCCAATCGCCGGAAAGTTTGTTAGAGACGACTAATAAATTTTATATGGTTAAATACTTTAGCGATGTAAACGCAAGCGCTGGCGCTGGCGCTCATGAGCAGTGTGAAGAGTTAGAGGAGTTGCAGATACCGGAACAATTCGTCTTTATGTTAGGAGGAGAAAAAGAACTTAAAAACATAGAAGCCATAAACGTTTCAGGAGACTCAATGGAACCTACTTTTAGTTATAACGACATAGTGTTTGTCAATCGAGAAAAAAAAGATTTGAATCGTGGTGGCGTTTTTACAATAAGAACCGAAGCGGGCCTTTTTATAAAACGCGTTCAACAGCGGATTGATGGACAGCTAGACATTATATCTGACAATTCAGCCTATTCAACTCAGACTCTTAGTCCTAGTGAAATAGAAGTGATAGGAAGAGTCGTGAGTAGATTTGGAGACGTGGACTGATTAAGGCGTTTAAATTGAAATTTATGAGCGTTCTTCTTTTATCTGTATTTATCATAGGTTGTTCTAGTGACAAAAATGTGGAGAATGCTAAACCTTTAGTTTTAAAAAAAGAGGAGTTAACAACTAGCCATATATCTCAAGACTCAGGGGACTATACTCATTTGGTCGCTGATTCTACCGAGGAACAAAATCAAAGTAAATATGAAAATTCTTATTTTAAAGCTTGGCATATACTTAACAGTGAAGACGTGGCGAAAAATGTCGAGTGGGCGTTTGATAGTTACAACGCTAGCAATGGTTATGGGGAAAACTTGCAAGCTTTGAGTCAAAATTTTTTCGAAGAGATGAAAAGTAACGCTAATTTTAAAGATTACTTTACTCTTAATCAAAAAGCCGTAACTTTAAAAGAAGTTAATTTAAGGGCGTTTCCTACGGATAGACCACTTTTATTGGATCCAAGCAGAGCTGGAGAAGGATTCCCTTTTGATTATCTTCAAAACAGTACGGTTCATGCAAACAAGCCAATATTCGCGACGCATTATTCCTCAGACAAAGAGTGGGTGCATGTTTTTAGTAGTTTTGCTTTTGGCTGGGTGAAAGTAAATGAAATAGTTTTTTTAGAAAAAAGAGAGCTTGAGTTGTGGCAAAAAGCGCAACAAGTATTTATAATAAAAGATGATGTTCCCATTTATTCGCTAGATGGCGATTTTCTTTTTAAATCTAAGTTGGGGATGATGTTTGCTTTGATATCGGAAGATGCAGACACATACTCGGTTTTGGCAATTTCATCATATGCAGGTTCAAAGCCTTTATTCGTTAAAGCAAATATCGATAAAGACATCGCCCATAAAGGTTTTGTAGCTTTTAATGGTGAAAATATAAAGAGAGTTGTAAATGAGCTTTTAAAGTCAAATTATGGATGGGGTGGAATGTATGGACAAAGAGATTGTTCATCAACCATAAGAGACATGTTCGCTCCTTTTGGCGTATGGCTTCCAAGAAACTCATATAAGCAAAGTTTAGTTGGTGAAGTGGTGAATTTAGATGGACTTAGCGATGAAGAGAAGATAGTTAAAATAAAAGAAAAAGCGATGCCTTTTAAAACTCTTTTCTATAAAAAAGGGCACATAATGCTATTTACGGGAATTTTTAATGATGAGATTACAGTCTTTCAAAACGTTTGGGGCGTTAAAACAAAAAAAGATGAAATCGAAGGAAGATTTATCATAGGAAAAACAATTTTCAGCACGCTTAAATTGGGTTCAGAATTAACGCACTATGATCAAAACGCTAGTGTCTTAAGTAATTTAAAAAGTATGAATATTTTATTTTAGGTTTTTATGTCCAAAAGTGAACCAAGCGTTTCATCTTGGGTTTTAATAACGTTAACGTTTATCGCGCTGACGTTTTGAACAACTATTTGATCTGTAATTTCTTTTGTTAAATCGGTTTGGCTTTTTGTAGAACCATTGTCATCTGCTATTTTTGCCGTTGCGAACACTGTTCCTGAATCGTTGGAAATATTTGTGTTTTTAGGTACATAACCATCGGAATTAACATTAGCTACGTTATTGGCGCCATTGTTTAACATAGTTTGATGAGCCTGGATTGATGAAACGTTATTTGAAATATTCATGATTGACTCCTTGTGCAAGTATACTAATCTAAATATAAAAAGAAGTTTACGCTTTTAGTTTAGAAATTATTTTCTCAAGGCTAAACCCTTGAGAAAATAGTTAGTGAAGATCGGAATTTAATTTAATTTCTCTAGTGGAACGAGAAGCCGTCATCTCGCCAGTTAAAGAGTTTTGTCTAAAATGCAAGCCACTAAAATACGCTAATTGTCCAGCTTTAAAAATTTCACCTTCCATGTTGGCGTTTGTATTAACTTCCATGATTTTTTTAAGTTGCTCAGGATAAATCGCTATCTTTGTGCCCGCTAAAATTGATACTCCCGCGTCTATGATACATCCATCGCCCAAAGGAATGCCACAAGTGGAGTTTGCTCCTAGTAGAGTGTTTTTACCAATGGAAATAGGATTTCCATCGGTTCCACTCAGCACTCCAAGTATAGAAGCGCCACCACCAATATCGCTTCCAGCTCCAACAATGGCGGATGAAGATATGCGACCCTCGACCATGACGGGACCCGTGGTTCCAGCGTTGAAGTTTATGTATGAAGCGCCTGGCATGACAGTGGTGCCAGCCGCGAGTTGCGCTCCAAAGCGCACTTTTGAAGTATCTAAAATGCGAGTGTTGTCCGCTGGAATAATATGTTGTAAAAATCTTGGAAATTTATCTACGAAATCAATATGAGGGTAATCGTTTGCAATTTTAAGTTCTATCTCAAACTCTCTTAAATAATCAAGCTCGATAGGCTGACCATTTGACCATGCCACGTTTGGAAGCGAAGCAAACGCTCCATTTAGGTTAAGCTCACGAATTCCAACTTTCGCTTGAGAAAGAGCGTAAAGTTTCAGATAAGTTGCTTCTACACTCTCACATGCTCCATCTTCAAATAGAAAAGTCACTTTAAATTCACCTTCAAAATAACCATTATTGACGATTTGAGAGTAAAGAGTTGAAACGACTTGAATGTTTTTGTGAGCGTCTCCAAAAGCTTCATCGGAGTAAGGAGTAAAAGCGTTTAAACAGTTCTTTAAAAATTCTAAGTTTATATTGTAAACAGCTTCATTTTGATTGAAATCCACTTCTATGTTTTGTTCCGCTAAAGCTCTAATGAAAATAGCCGCGCTTCCAAAATTTTCATCCCAGTTAATGACTGGGTAAGTCGCTTGAAGTGATTTTTCCGTATTTAACTGGCCTAAATCCACTCTACATATTCCAAACGCTAAAGGGTCTTTATAATCTTTAGTTGAAGATTTAATATTTTCGATTAACGCTTTAAAGGCGTCTGATGTTTGAATAATTTCCATTGAATTCTCGCTTAATAAATTTGTGTCGCCATTATACTTAAAAACTACTAATGGCATTTTATATATACTATTAGTTCTAGATTTTAATAACTGAATAA
Organism: uncultured Sulfurimonas sp.; assembly: GCA_937914675.1. Taxonomy (GTDB): domain Bacteria; phylum Campylobacterota; class Campylobacteria; order Campylobacterales; family Sulfurimonadaceae; genus Sulfurimonas. Next base: position 14,041 of record CALDOC010000159.1, on the reverse strand, counting down.
AATTTTATAAATAAGAGAGACTTTAACTGTGAATATTTGGCTGGAACTTTTAAAAGATAATGATTATCTGGGGATTAAAAAATATCTCAAAAATGGCGGAGATTTAAGCGAAACGAATGATTCGGGAGAATCTGTCTTGGCATGTTCTATGAGGGCTAGATGCGATATGGAAATCGTCATGTTACTTATAGATAGTGGTGCGGATATATTTAATTTTGACGACGAAGGCGTTAGCATCTTTGACATGGCGGTCACGTACGGCAATGTGGAAATGGTAAGTTACTTGATAAAACAGGGCGTAAATATAAACTCGACTCAAAGAAGAAGCGGTTTTACGGCTCTCATGGCCGCTGTTTGTTATGGAAGACAAGAAATAGTAAAAATACTTATAGAAAATGGAGTCAATCAAAAAGCGCAAGACCTAAAAGGCTTTACCGCAGTTGATTTCGCTAGAAAAATGAATAAAAAAAGTTTATTGTCAATCCTTGCCGTTGATGAAAACGACTCTATAAATAGCGGTTACGCTAGATGAGTTTTATGAAATTTTTTTTTAGTTATTCAAAAAATTTGCCTTGATTCGTGTTGTCTAAAGGCTTTCTTTTCTCTTTTGTTAACCACTCTTGAAGAAGAGATTCTATAACTTTACTAAGGCTCATTTTATATCTATCTCTAGAATATTTCATGGAATCATTCCATGTTTCTTTATCTATCAGTAGACTTCTTGTCACTTCATCTTTTGGTTTCAAATTTACGCCTTCTCTTTATGAAGTTTCAAGAAACTCTTCAAAGTTGTTTGGAGCTTTGAAGAGTTTATATAACTATCAATTATTTTTTGATTTTTAACGTTTAACATATAATATTCTAAAGCTTTTTTAGCAATTTTGGGAATTTCATTTTTTACAGCCCAACTATTAACGGTTCTTTCTGGAATTTCTAAAATTTCAGAAAGTCTTTTTTGACTAATATCCAATTCTTGGCAAATACTGTTTACAACGTTTAATTTTTGTTTGTTGATTTTGTTTACATTTTTAGTAGGTTCTATTTTTTCTACCATTGGCTCAGAATGTTTATCTATCCAGTTTAACACATCGTTAGAGCTTAAAATCCAATTCCTTGAATGGAGCTTACTAACAATATCAACGGTGAATTTTACAGCGTTTTCTTCAGCTATTTTTTTGTTAGTTAGTTGATAAAGAATAGAAAAAGACAATTGAATAGATGAACTGCCTCTCGTCCCCCAACCAAATCCGCTCTTAGATTTCGAAAAAATATCATATCTCGTTGGTAACTCAAGCTCAGCCAATGTTACAAATTTCTTACCAAGAAGTGTTTTGTGCCCTTTAAAAACATGATTGTTCATAGTGATTGCCATAATGTTTCTCTTTTAAATGTTTAGTATTGCGTTGTATGCTCTTTTTTAAGCGCTAACTCTTTGGGTGTAAAATTGAGGAACAACAGATCTAAGGGTAATAAGCAATTAAAGTACCAACTTAATATAATTTTATTGTAAAATAAATAGTATAATTCTTAAAATAAAACTATTAGAGGATGTACAAATGTCATATGCGCAAAAGCTAGAAGAGTTAATTACTAAAAGCGTTATTCCTGATCTAGATGAGAGATTGGATGAAATATTTGAAGAAATTGCCGACAACAAAGAGGCGACGCAAGACGCTAGAGAAGAGATAGAAGAATTACAAGAGTTTAAAGCCGATTTACAAGATGTTTTAGAAGACATAAATAGCGGAGATATTGAAGAAGATGAGTGTAAAGAACTGATTGATGATATTTTAGAAGCGCAAAAGGGAAGTGAAGACGATGAAGATTTTGGATTTACTGAAGAAGAATAATTTATCGCTAGTTTAAATTCATTTGTATATAATGACGCCAATCAAAATATTTAGGACGTAAAATGAGAATAATACTACTAGGAGCTCCGGGCGCTGGCAAAGGCACTCAGGCTCAGTTTTTAACAAAAAAATACAACATTCCTCAAATCTCTACTGGCGACATGTTAAGAGCGGCTATCAAAGCTGGAACTGAGATGGGGAAAATGGCTAAGTCGGCCATGGATGCAGGTCAACTTGTAACGGATGAGATTATAATAGGACTCGTGAAAGACCGTATCGCTGAAGATGACTGTAAAAATGGTTATTTGTTGGATGGTTTTCCTCGTACGCTACCTCAAGCGGACGCAGTTACAAACGCTGGTATTGTTATTGACGCAGTTATCGAGATAGACGTGCCGGATGAAGAGATTGTCAAGCGCATGTCAGGTCGTCGCGCGCACTTGGCGAGTGGCAGAACGTATCATTTGATTTATAATCCACCAGCGGTAGAGGGGAAAGACAATGAAACCGGTGAAGATTTGGTACAACGCGATGATGATAAAGAGACGGTTGTCTTAGATCGTTTAAAAGTTTATCATGAACTGACTCAACCACTTATTGGATATTATAAAAAACAGTCTCAATCAATTGAAACTTTAAGTTATATCACTGTTGATGGCACGGCTCATATTTCCGAAGTTGAAGCGGCTATTGTTTCAAGATTAGGTTAAGTAAATTTTATCCAGAGTTAGCTCTGGATATTTTCTTATAGTTTGCTAGTTATGAAAGTTTTCATTTGTGAAACAATTTCCTCAATTGTTCCTTCTCCTGATATAACTTTTAAAATATTTTTAGCGCTATAAAAAGCTTGAATGTCAGTTAAAGGTTCAGTGTAAACTTTCATACGGTTGTCAAACACCTCAGTGTTGTCGTCTTCACCACGAGCACGACCTAAAACTCTATCTCGAGCGGTCTCTTCGCTTACCGCCACCTCTATCACGCTCACTAATTCAACGCCATTGTCATCTTCGAGATAAGCGTTCAATTTATTCATTTGTTCTAAACTTCGAGGATAACCATCAATCACGACAACTTCGCTTGGAGATGACTTGATGGCGCCAGTAATGGTTTGAATCACAATGGCGATAGGCACGATATTCCCTTTGGAGACGTAAAAATCTATCTCTTTACCTAGTGCGCTGTCGCTCGCTATTTCCGCTCTGAGCATGTCTCCAGTCGAATAATGCGTGATATTTTCACTGTTTTTTGCAATGAGTTGAGCATCTGTGGTTTTCCCGCTTCCAGGAGCGCCAATAATTAAAAATAGTTTTTTCATAAGAGGAATTTCCTTAGTGTAGTTTTAGTGAAGCGCAATGAAGTAAAACTAATTACTTCATTGAATGAATTATTTGGTTTGTTCTCTAAGACGAATGTGTAAATCGCGAAGCTGATTGTTATCAACCGGACTTGGAGCTTTTGTAAGTATACAAGAAGCTTTTTGCGTTTTAGGAAACGCGATAACGTCACGGATACTCGTTTTTTTTGTTATTAGCATCATGAGTCTGTCAAACCCTAACGCAAATCCACCGTGTGGAGGAGCTCCAAACTTAAGTGCGTCAAGTAAGAATCCAAATTTTTCTTGCGCTTCTTCTTCTGAAATTCCTAAAAGTTTAAACACTTCCGCTTGAAGAGCTTCTTTATGTATACGAATTGAACCACCGCCAAGCTCGGTACCGTTTAAAACAATATCGTAAGCGATGGACTCTATCTCTTCTGGGTCTTCTTTGTTTGTGTCTTTAGGCATGGTAAAAGGATGGTGCAACGCTTTTACGCGACCATTTTCCACTTCAAACATAGGAAAATCAACAACCCATACAAATTCAAAAGCGTCCTCGTCGACAAGATTCATTTTCTCATGTTGGGCAATAAAGTTTCTAAATCGACCCATGTAATCCATAACGGTTTTTTTCTCCCCAGCGCCAAAGAATACAACGTCTCCAATTTCGAGCTCTGTTCTTTCGATAAGTAGCGCGATGTCTTCTTCGGTGAAAAATTTAATCAGTGGACCTTTGAGTCCATCATCTTTCATTTGGAAGTAACCTAAACCATGAGCGCCAAACTTACGAACGAAATCTTCAAAAGATTTCATTTCGCGTTTAGAAAAGACAAGGTCCGCTCCAGGAACTTTTAGAGCTTTAACGCGATTCTTTTTAGGGTCTTTTGCGATACCGGTAAAAACGGCGTTGTCGCATCTCTCAAAAATGTCAATTACGTCTACCATTTTAAGATCGTATCTCATGTCGGGTTTGTCAGAACCATACCATTCCATGGCGTTGTTGTAAGTTATGCGGTTAAATGGAGGTTTTACGTCAACGCCACAAGCCCCAAACATCGCCACAAGTAGATCTTCAGCCACTTTCATAACGTCTTCTTGAGTGCAAAAACTCATTTCAACGTCTATCTGAGTAAATTCAGGTTGGCGGTCGGCGCGTAAGTCTTCATCACGAAAACATTTCGCTATTTGGAAATAACGGTCAAATCCACCAACCATTAAAAGTTGTTTGAAAAGCTGTGGAGACTGAGGAAGAGCGTAAAACTCACCAGCGTGAACGCGAGAAGGAACCAAATAATCTCTAGCGCCTTCTGGAGTCGATTTGGTTAAAATTGGAGTTTCAACTTCTAAAAAACCATTCGCGTCGAGAATATTTCTAGCGGCGATCGCAGCCTTTGAGCGAAGACGAAAAACTTCATATAAATCAGGGTCCCGAAGCTCTAAATAACGGTATTTAAGAGTAGTCTCTTCGCCAACGCTTTTATCGCCAATGACAAATGGAACTGGAGCGGATTTATTTTCAATGATAAGCTCTTTTACTATAATTTCTATAGAACCTGTTTTTAGGCGTGGATTGCTTAAACTTTCACCACGAAGACGAACGGTTCCTTTGATGATAAGGACGTATTCATCGCGAACGCCATTAGCCGTTGCATGCGCTTCTTTGCTATCTTCAGGGTCGCAAGTTAACTGGATAAGACCAGTTTTATCACGTAAATCTATGAATATAATCCCACCGTGGTCACGGTAGTTATTCGCCCAACCTGTAAGAACAACATTTTGTCCTACGTTTGTCTCATTTAAATCTGTACAATAATGACTTCTCAAAATATAGAGTCCTATATAAATAATTTTCGCGATTATACCAAAATAAGAGTATAATTTATGAAACATATTAAGTAAAAGAGTAAATTTGAAAAATAAAAGAGTTAAGAAAGTTGGCATTATTCTAAGGCCGTCAACGCCAGAGCTAAAAGACGACTTCTTTATGTTGGAGAAAATATTCAACAAATACAATATAGAAGTAGTAATAGATAGCATTAGTGGAGGTATGATTGGCATTATGGGTATGGAGTTTGAACTTATGTGTCAAAACTCCGATATTTTGGTGACTCTTGGCGGCGATGGCACTCTAATATCTACGGTTCGTCGCTCTTTTAAATATAACATTCCCATATTGGGCGTTTATGCCGGAAATCTTGGTTTTTTGGCGGATATAAATTTAGATGAATTAGACGGTTTCGTGAATTCATTAATCTCTGGAAACTATAGAGTGGACGAGAGATCTATTTTAGAAGCTAAACTTGTCAAAAATCAAAAAGAAGTTACTATGTACGCTTTTAACGACATTGTTTTGACGCGACCCTCTGTGTCAAATATGATTCACATAGAAACTTTGGTTGATTCTAAGGCGTTTAACACGTACTATGGCGATGGAGTAATCGTTTCTACTCCAACAGGTTCTACCGCGTATAATCTTTCAGCTGGCGGACCCGTTTTGTTCCCTCTTACAGACGTGTTTGCGCTCACTCCCATTTGTCCTCACTCCTTGACCCAGAGGCCGGTTGTCTTACCGGGAGAGTTTGCCATTGAGATGAAAAGCCCAAAAGACAAAGCTCTTGTCATTATTGATGGACAAGATATGCTTGAGCTAGAAGCGCAAGAGAGTATAAATATAAAACTAGCGTCTCAAAAAGTCAAGTTAATCCATAGGGAAGCGTTTAATTACTTTGACGTTCTAAAAGAAAAACTTAGATGGGGAGAGTGATAATTCATCTTTTCACTCTTTGAATAGAGATAAAGCGTTGCCATTTATGTGGATAAAATTTTTTATATAACCAAAAACATCCCGCGTCAAATCCAAAATAAAACACGCTTATGCCACTTGGTGGATTGGCGCTTTGCACAAACGTTAATTTGTCAAACCAAACGTCTGGCCAATGCCAGCAGCCGTAATGAGTTCCAATAAGTTCTAAATACGCAATCATAAAATACATTACCAAAAAAAAGAGTTTAATGTTTGGACGGCGTTTGTATATAAGCGCAATTACTAACGTACATAAAAAACCTAAAGCGTCAGATCCAAAAAATAGCCATAAAGTTGAATAGATAATCATCGTAAAATACAGTACGTTAATTATAACTTGTTTATTATTTTTTATAATAGGTTCTTTTACTATGTAAAAAACAGCGGCGTATATTATACTGTGACCAAATGGAATGTATAGAGGAAGGTTTTCTAATCTATACGTATACATCCCAAGGACAATGGAAAAAATAATTTCTCCGGCAGTCGCTAGCAATAATCCTAATAGCATGAGTTGTTTTACCTGTTTAGACGTTTTTGCGTAAACCCATGTAAAAACGGATATTACTAATAGATTTGTACTCCATTGAGCATTGGGATTAACTTGAGCAAAAGAAATGCCATCAAACGCAAGACCAATCCAAACGGTAAAAATAACTGGAATATAGATATGTAAATATTTTAATTGTTTTATCATGAGTTTAAAATCTCTTTTTGTAAAATATATATGTGTAAAAAAGTAATTTTATTTAATAAGCATATGAAAATTCTGTATAATTAATATTAATTTGATATAATAACTGATTATTTATATAATGTAAGGATATTTTTTGAATTTATTAAACCTTTTTACTAAGCCTTTTGATGGAAAGCAACCAGTAAAGGCTGAAGCTTCGTCTCATTGGATAAAATGTAAGTCATGTAACTCCTTGATGTATCACAAAGAGGTTGAGAATCAAAGTTACGTATGTCCTAAATGCGGTTACCATCTTCGAATTGGCATTAAAGAGAGATTGGAATTATTGGCGGATACGGATTCCTTTGTTGAGTTTGACGCAAATTTAGCTCCAGTGGATCCTCTTAATTTTGTTGATAAAAAATCTTATAAAAAAAGAATTGAAGAAGCGCAAGCAAAAACAGGTAGAACCTCATCAATAGTAAGCGGTTCGTGCACTATGAATGGCGTGCCTGTGCAACTAGTGATATTTGATTTTGCGTTTATGGGTGGTTCTCTTGGTTCCGTGGAAGGTGAAAAAATCGTTCGCGCGATTAATCGAGCAATCGAAAATCGAGAAGGTTTAGTTATTTTAAGCGCTTCTGGTGGCGCTAGAATGCAAGAATCTACGTTTTCTCTTCTTCAAATGAGTAAAACTTCAGCCGCTCTTGCAAAGTTGGCAAATAATCATCTTCCATATATTTCAGTTTTAACTGATCCAACTATGGGTGGAGTTAGCGCTTCTTTCGCGACTTTGGGCGATATTATCATTGCTGAACCTGGGGCGCTTATAGGTTTCGCCGGTCAACGCGTTATAGAGCAAACAATAGGTTCAGAGCTTCCAGATGGTTTTCAAAGAGCGGAATTTTTACTAGAACATGGTTCAATTGACATGATAGTGAATAGAAAAGAGCTTAAAAAAACTTTAGCAGATATGCTAACGCTTTTAAAAGTATAATATGAGATTGTATGCGCTTTGCGATCAGGATATGCTTGATAAAAAAGGTGTGTCGTTAAAAAAATTTTTAAAAATCGCTAAGTCAAAAAATGCGGAAATCATACAGTATAGAAATAAAAACGCAGAAATTAGTTTTATAAAAGAGCAATTGATTTTTATCAGAAAGCATTATAATGGATGTTTAATTGTAAACGACGTTTACGAGCTAATAGATTATTGCGATGGCGTTCATGTTGGACAAGAAGATTTGCGAAAAATAAATGAAGACGTTTTTGAGGCTGTGAAAACACTAAGAACGATAATAAAAGAAGATAAAATTTTAGGAATATCAACTCATAATGAAGCGGAAGTTATCGCTGCAAACGATATGAACTTAAACTACATTGGACTTGGCGCTTTTCGTTCAACAAGCACAAAAGAAGACATAAGCGTCGTATTAGGCGATTCTATTGAAGAAATAGCGTCTAAAAGTAAGCATGCTGTTGCCGCTATTGGTGGTATCAAGTTGAGTGATAAATTGGAGAATATAACGTATCACGTGATTGGCAGTGGATTGGTCGCGTAAAATGAATATGGAGATAATTTCAATCGCGAAAAAAGAAAAAAGTATCTACGATCCATTGTATAAAAGTTTAGAAAAGATGATAAGTCGTTTTGCAAAAATAGAAAATATAGAACTTTTTGGTAAAGATGTAGCAAAAGCGCATACAATTTCACCAGAAGCTTCCAGAAAAGCTTATACCAATGCTTTGAACCCCTATCTCGGTAAGGATTTTTGCGTTGTTTTGCATCCTGATGGAAAGTTAGTTGATAGTTTTGAATTTAGTAAGCTATTAAATGATAAAATATCCATGAAATTTTTTATAGGCGGAGCTTATGGTTTCGAAGATGATTTTATAAGTAAAGGTGATGCAGTAATTAGTTTAGGCAAACTAACTATGAGTCATAAGATAGCAAAAGTGGTTTTGTTAGAACAAATTTATAGAGGGTTCTCTATAAATAGTAACCATCCATATCACAAGTGAAATTCAGATTAAGGAAATAGATTGCAAAATAGTGAAGCAAGTTACTTTAAAAATATTTTAGAGAGTCGCAAAGAGCAGATAAAGAAAAATATTAATGGTGTTAATAGTGAATTAGAGCAGCTTAGTTCATTAGAATTAAATGATGAAGGTGATTATGCTTCAGTTAATAATAACTCTATGGTGGAAAGCGCAATTGTTCAACAACAAGGACAAGAGTTGAGGGAGATTGAGGTCACTTTGGCAAAGATAGTCGCGGGCACTTATGGCATTTGTGAAATGTGTGAAGACGATATTGGCACTAAACGACTTAAAGTTAAGCCGCATGCGATATATTGTATAGACTGTCGAGAAATCGTAGAAAAATCTAAGTAAGGAATTAATTATGTACATTAAAAGATATTCAGTAGCGGCATTTATACTTATGGCTGTAGTTGGTTGGTACGTTTACGCCTATATAACTCATGAAACAATGATGATAGACTTATTTGGGATTCCAACGCCGTCTTTATCTATCGCGCTGTTGGTTGTAATTCCTGTATTCGCATTGTATGTCGCAAGCGTTTTGCACATGTCTTTTTACAGTGTCGTAAGTGGGCTTAAAAATCGTAGAACGGATAAAGATTATGAAAAAATTCTTGATTCAATTGTCGATGCGTACTTGGGAAAAACTAACAGAAAACACAATTTCAAAACACCCGCTTTTACTCTTTTTGGCGAGTTGTTAGATCATAGCACGGTGTTTCCAAATAAAAACATTGTCTTAGATGGCGATGATGAAAGAAGTAAAAAAATTAACGCTATTTTAGAAAAAATAGAAAAAATAAAAAATGGAGAGGTTGTTGACTTAAAACCTTATTCTCTTGCTCTTGATAATGCTTTAGTTGTTCAAAACACTAGAAATATGTATAAAAAAGGCGACCTTAGTAGTGAAGAGATACTATCTCATTCAAATAAATACGTTAAAGATTTTTGTAAAGAAGTATATGTTGATTATGTAGAAAAGGCTCCAGTTGGCGGCATAGATAAATACAAAGAATTTTTATCTAAAGAAGCTATGTTTGTTATTTTAGGTAGGGTCAACGCAGACGAAAACACTTTAGAAATTTCAAATGAAGCGCTTATGACCCTTTTTATTAATTTAGATTTAACAAAACAAGATTATATCAAGAGTTCGCAGATAACTTCAGGTGGAATGAATCCTGATCAAAGAATAAAACTTTTTGAAACAATTAGTAATGGAAGAGATGAAGCTACCGACGCGTATTTATTTACTCTTTTCGATTTAGAGATGCTTCCTCCAGCTTACGCTTTACTTGATATTTCACAACCTAACGAGTACCAAAATTTTAAAGCTTATCGCGCGTTAAAAGAATCTAATCAATACTTTAGTATTGATTTGTTTATTTAGAGTTTATGCTCAATAAAATATCATTTGACAAACCACTTTACGTACTAGCTCCACTTGCGGGCTTTACAGACTTGCCTTTTAGAAGCGTTGTGAAAAAGTTTGGAGCTGATTTGACGGTTAGTGAAATGCTTAGTTCAGACGCGCTGGCCCATGGTTCAAAAAAGACTTTACATATGCTCCAAAAAAGCCATATTGAAGATCCTTATTCCGTTCAAATTTCCGGTTCTAACGTTGACGTCGTAAAAGCCGCGGTTGAAATATTAAATCAGCATAATGGAATAGACGTAATTGATCTCAATTGTGGATGTCCAGTGCCTAAAGTCGTAGGTCATGGAAGTGGTAGCTCCTTGCTTTTAAATTTACCACTCATGAGCGAGATTATTAGAACTATCAAAGACACTTCTAACAAAAACTTGACAAGCGTAAAAATTAGATTAGGTTTTGAAGAAAAAAACCATATTGACATTGCGAAAGCCGTTGAAGACAGTGGGGCTGATTTTTTGGCGGTTCATGGTCGTACTCGCGCTGGAAAGTTTAAAGCGGCAGTTGATTATGATGCAATAAGAGAGATAAAAGAAGCCGTATCCATTCCAGTTATTGCTAATGGCGATATAGACTCATACTCTAAGGCAAAGTGGGTTCTTGAGCATACTGGGGCTGACGGCGTTATGATTGGACGTGGCGCCGTAGGCGCGCCATGGATATTTAATCAACTTCGAACAGGAAGAGAGTATATCGATCAAAGTTTAAAACATGAGATTATCATGGAACATTTTGACAAAATGGTAGAGTTTTACGGTCTACCAGGCATACCAATGTTTAGAAAACACACTCATACTTACGCTAAAGGGTATAGTGGCGCTTCCATACTTAGAAATGATATAAATTCAATTGTTGATATTCAAGAATACAGAGATAGAATAGACGCTTTTTTTAAAAATAATGAGATGGTGCTTTGATGTTAGATATATCACAATCCATAAAAACATTAGACAATAGCGACATATCTGATAATTTGTTTCACTATGCGTACAACACAAAGCATCTCCTATCATTAATCGATAGTGGGATAGAGATAGACGACCCAGCTTATCTTAGTTCATATCGCTCTTTTGAGGGTGAAGTATATGAAAATTTTATATATGAAAAGCTTTTAAGGTATGCGGAAGAAAACGATTATATTGAAAAGTTTGTTTTAAAAGGCTTTCATCAAAGTAGACACAAAGCTTACGCAAACACTCTTTCGATAAGTGAAAAAGAACAAATCGTTTATAGAACTAAAAGTCGTGAAATTAGTGAATTTGACGCAATGTTCATAACCAAAAACAATGAACTTTATTTTGTAGAGATGACTCTTGTTAAGTCTGTGCTTAAGTTGCGTCGTCGCTTGAGAAAGAAAAAAGCTCTCTTAGAAATCATTTTTCCAAATTATGAGATAAAAGCGCTTATTATATTAAATGACGGAGCAACGGGAACTCGACAATTTCCTGATTATTGTAAGGTCTGGTTTACAGACGAGTTCTCCGCTTTAAACGTTTTAAAATACATTACTCAAGCAAATCATGACAAAAAGAAACTTTCCGTTAAAGATAAAACTTGGTCATCAAAGATGATTGAAGCCAACTCTTTGGTGTTGCATCCTTTTAGGTACTATAACACTATGTCATGGATTACCAAGACTATAAGAAGCCATCAAAATCGTATAATAGATATGAACTTTTTAATGAACAATAATATTCAAAGGTATCTTGATTTGTACAATAAGTTTTATGTTGGGTATGTTAAAGTTGAGAATATAAGAGCGTTGCTTAATTTAACCGATAAGTATGACGAAGATCAAAAAGTTGTCGTTGCTCTTGAGAAAAAGCATTCCGATGAGATAGTTGTTACGTATTATATACAAAGAGCTCGTAAAAATTTAGTTCTTTACTCTTTTGATGATAATAATAACATGAGTAAAGAAAAAAAAGATCCTTTTGGCATTACTGTAACAGAAGTGTTTCATATAAGTAAACAAATGGATGAAAGTTATGAACTAAACATAGGACATATAAACACCATAAAGAAATTGCTTAAAGAAAGTTTTGATAAGAAATAAGGTCGATGGCTTATGAATCATAAGCCATGGAGGCAGCTCTCTCTTTGTACGCTTTTAACGCTTCCGTTGGGTCATTTGAAGGCAGAGAAAAAAATGAATTATTATTGTCGCTAGGTTGTACCTTTAAGAATTTTTCCAGTTCTAAATGTCTATTTTGAAGTATTGATTCAAAATCTTCTTCCGTTGATGGCTTGTCGTCTTTAAATTTATCTAAGAGGATGTTGCTGTTTCCTATGAGAACCAAATAGCTTTGTTCTCCAAAATCAAGCATAACTACGCTGTTTCGTTCATCAATTGCTTTTTGAAATCTGATAGCGATTTGTTTGTGATTGGAACCCTCGGCATTTTGCGCATTGTTGGAGACTTGTTTGGTTTCTTTAAATTGCCAAGGAAGATTTTTTGCGCTTGTTTGAGAGTTTTTCATAACCAGCTTCTTTTTAATCATGAAGAGTATCAAAATACCAATGATTAAAACGCTTACAACTATATAGTAGCTACTAGACATGTCGTTTGTTTGCTTTGTTGGAAGCATTGATAACGTATTGGCGTTTTCTTCTTCTAATTCTTCTTTGTTGGTCGTATCGTTTACAATGGGAGTCTTAGTTAAAAACCTTAGTCTTAATCCATAAGAATCCGATGTTTTGGAAGCTAGAAGTTTTACGGAAGATGGAACAGAGGCCAATATTTGAGTTTGACCAGACATAGGCGTTATTGCGATCGAGCGCAAAAACTTAGACGAGATGTTTTTTGATTTCGCCGACTCTATAGAAGCTCCATTTAATTTGATAAGAATGCTTGATGGACTTATGCTCTGTTTTATGACCCCGTCATAAGGCGTGTCAAACGTTATCATAACGTCTACTCTATCCGTTCTGTCATATATGTTGTAGCTTAATATTTTTGAAGCGTTAAGTAGGGAAAAAGGCAAAAGCAAGAGTAATAGCATGTATTTCATTATAACGTCTCTTTTGACAAGTAGTATAAAACAGCGCTAGAATCCAATACTTCATTAATACGAATAGCAAGGTTTTTTTCATAAACCATTACCTCGCCTTTGCCTATGATACGACCATTTACATATGATTCAACACTCTCTCCCGCTGGTTTTTTAAGGTCTATAATCGAACCTTTTTCAAGTTTGAGAATTTCTGAAACGGGAAGTTCCGTTTCTCCTAAATCAGCTACGAACTCAACTTCCATATCTAGAATTCCTGAGTAGTCCATCCATGCCAACTCTTTTTCTTGGTCAAACTCCGCTTCGTCCTTACTAAAAAGGTGATAATTTTTACTCTTAGCCATGTAGTTCCTTGATTGCTATCATTAGTTTATCATTTTCTATATTGAATATTTTCGATTGATCGTACTGAAAGTCAAATAAGCCTATTTTTTCAAAAAAAGGAGTCTTTATCGTATACGGATTATCTGACGTTTCAGCCAAAACTTTAGCGCTTCCTATTATGAGATTTGCAGTTTCGAGCGTCATGTCTTTTAACGTTTCTTCATCGCTTACGTCTTCTTCCAAAAATATTTTAGAAATTCTCTGCATAAAATTTTTATCAGAAGCCATATAAACCCTATATGTTTTTGCATTACGAGCGTTAATGTCAATATAAGCGATAATCGCTATTGAGTCTATTATTCCGTCACTGATATTATACTGTTTTCTAATTTGATGCGCGCAAAAATTTTGTGAAGCTTGTGAAATTGTCGTTAGCATAGGATACCCTCAATTAATAATTTTAAATTATACATAGTTAATCTCAAAGAAAAATTAAATACTACCGTCAATTATCATGTAAAATAACTACAAAGGCTTATGGGAACCTCTAAAAACTACCAATAATTAAGTCAAAAGCAAAAATTAGATAA